>JAEWAD010000382.1 GCA_023391905.1 Pseudomonadota bacterium
GTGCCACGCGGCACCGCCTCCGCCGGTTCACTCAGAGAACGGCCTCGATCGCCGCGACATCGACCGCCTTGTAGTCGTCCGAAAGCTGGAACGCGTCCGCATCGGCCTTGACCTTGGCATGGTCGAAATCATTCGCAGCCGGGATCAGCTGGTTGGACGTGACGTCCTCCGCCTTGAACACCTTCGACACCTGGCCGATCTCGGCGATGGCGTCGAAGTAGTTCTGCCAGCTCTCCGGATCGTGGAAGCCCCAGGCCTTGCGATTGTCCCAGTTCGCCCGCATCAGCGCGGTCTGCTGCATCAGCGATTCCGTCGCCACCGTCGGGTTCATCTGGCTGGCGAGACCCGGGAACTGCTCCATGGTGATCTGCGTCGCGGCGCGCGGGTTCTGCCATGCGAATTCGAGGCCCATGGCCCAACCGCGCAGATACTTCTCATAGGCCGCGACCTTGGCCGGATCGGCGAGATCGGCCTTGCGGATGATGAAGGAGTTGGCCGGGAATTTGGAGACGTTCTTGCCGAGCAGGTAGTCGAAATCGAGCCCCTGCCCGCGCCACTGGGCGCGCAGGCCCTCCCACGACAGCGCGGCGTCCGCCTGCCCCTGCGCCAGCGCCTGGCCCCAGGCGCTGACCTCGACATACTTGACCTTGCTGGTGTCAACGCCGGCCGCGGCCAGCATCGGATTGGTGATCGCCTGCCAGCCGGCCGAGCCGAGCGCGATGGTCTTGCCTTCCAGGCCCTTCAGGTCCGCAGGCGCCTTGCCCTTCGGGAAGGCGAAGTCGAACACGTCACCGGCCATCACGTGATAGATCGAGACGAGATCCATGCCCTGCTCGAGGCCAAGCGACAGGATGCCGGGAGACGGATAGCCGAAGTCCGACTGGTTCTGGTCGACGAGCTTGACCGTCGCGGTGCCGTCCTGCGGGCCGGCTTCGATCGTCGTCTCCAGGTCGCCGAAATAGCCGTACTTCTTCGCGATCCAGTAGGCGAAGTCGTCGACAACCTCGAGCGTGCCGCGCGGCGACACCCAGCGCACCGTGATCTCCTCCTCGGCGAGCGCCGAGCCGGCGGCGCCGATGCCGAGCGCCGAGATCGAAATACCGGCCGCCGTCACCTGAAGCAGGCGGCGACGACTGATCGTCATATTCGAAATATTCGTCATTGCAGTTCCCTCGTTTCTGTCAGGCAACGGCCGGTGTCAGGCTTCCCAATTGGCCCATTTCTTTCCGACCCAGAAGAAGAAGACGTAGATCGAGATACCAATGATCGCGAGTAGCGTGATGACCGCGAAGAATTGCGGCATGCGGATCATCGACGAGTAGTAGTTGAGGCGGTTGCCGAGACCTTCGGCGCCGCCCACCATCTCGGCGCCGACCGTCGTCAGCAGGCCGAAGATCGAACCGACCATGAGGCCGACGATGATCATCGGCATGGCCATCGGAATGCGGATCTTCGTGAAGATCTGGAAGGTCGACGCGCCGAAGGAGCGGGCCAGCGCGATCTTGGCGAGATCGACGCGCCGGAAACCGGTCGCCGAATTGATCATCACCATCGGTCCGGACGCGAGCGCCACGGCGATGATGCGCGGCTCCCAGCCGAAGCCGAAGCGCAGCACCAGGAGCGGCACGAGCGCCAGCATCGGCGTCGTCACCAGCAGCAGGATGTAGGGCGTGACGATCTTCTCGACGAAGGGAAACTGGGTGATCACCGCGGCAAGGACGAAGCCGATCGAGGCGCCGATCGAGAAGCCGATCAGCAATTCGCAGATAGTGACGATCAGGTGCGGCCAGATGAACGGCCATTCCGTGATCAGCGCCATGCCGATCTGGCTCGGCTTGGGCATGATGTATTGCGGCACGTTGAAGACGCCGAGCAGGATCTCGGCGCCGCCGATAATGACGACGGCAACGAGTATGATGACGAAGGTCTCGAACGCGCTGCGGCCACCGCCCGAGGCAAGGGCGGAGAAACCGCCGGTCAGGCCGGACCCGCCCCCGCTCTCCTGCTTGGCGCCGAACGTCGGAATCTGGTCGCGAAGTTGACTGTCCACGTGAGCTATCCTTGAACTTTGTCGCGACCGTCAGGGCCTGCGGTGATCGATCATCGCCTTGATGGCATTGACGCGTTCGATGAACTCCGGCGTCGACTGCAGATCGACGCCTCGCGGGCGCGGCAGGTCGACGTCGACGATCTCCTGGATGCGCCCCGGCCGGGCCGACATCACGACGATCCGGTCGGCGAGGAATAGCGCCTCGACGATCGAGTGGGTGATGAAGATGATCGTCTTCTTCGTCTCCATCCAGATTTCCTGGATGAGCAGGTTCATCTCGTCGCGCGTGAAGGCGTCGAGCGCGCCGAACGGCTCGTCCATCAGCAGCACCGAAGGATTGACGGCGAGACTGCGCACGATAGATGCGCGTTGCTGCATGCCACCGGAGAGCTCGCGCGGCATCTTGGTCTCGAACCCCTTGAGCCCGACCCGCTCCAGCAAGGCCCTGATCCGCGCCGTGTCGGGCGGAACCTTCTTCAGCTCGAAGGGAAGCGCGATGTTCTTTTCGAGATTGCGCCAGGGCAGCAGGTTCGCCTCCTGGAAGATCATGGCGATCTCCGGATGCGGCTTGAGGATCGGTTCCTGACCGAGGCGGATGCACCCGCCGCTCAACCCATGCAGGCCCGCCATCGACCACAGCAAGGTCGACTTGCCGCAGCCCGACGGCCCGAGGATGCAAAGGAACTCGCCCTCGCGTACCTCCAGCGAAACATTGTCGAGTGCGTGCACGACGCCACTGCGAGCCTGGTAGAACTTGCTCGCCCCCTCGACGACCATCTTGGTCGCCATCTTCGATGCATCGCCACGCGATGAATCGAGAGCCCCGTTAGCGTTCACGCCAGCGCCCTCCATCTTCCCCGATGCCACGCCGGCCCTTGAGGCGCATCCGCAGCTTGTTCCCCAACCGCCTTTAGCGACGGCTCATTCCTGAAAGCATGTTACACAATCGAACCTGACGCAAGGGCAAAACAGCATCCAGCCAGGAATTTACCAAACTCTTCTAAGTGTCTGTTTCGAAATGAATAAATTGTATTCGTATGAGGAATTCCGGCTGACGATCTTCTATTTTCGGCGCCGGAACGACCGCCTGTTCGCTTGCCGCATTCCAAGATTCGTGTAATTCACTTACGTCAGGAGCCGCAACAATCCGCGTTCGGGATCATCGCGAGCCTCGCAGATCGGGCCAGGAACTTGAACGAAATGACCAAGCGCAGCCCCTCGCAGACGAACGCCGCCATCGACATCGTCTCGCGCATCGAGCGGGTCGAGGGAGATCTGTCCCCCGCGGAGCGCCGGGTCGCCGAAATCGTCCGGCAGGATTTCGAGGCCGCCACCCGACTGACGATTTCGGAGCTCTCGTCCAAAGCGGGCGTGAGCCAGCCGACCGTGACACGGTTCTGCCGCTCGGTGGGCTGCTCTTCGTTCAACGAATTCAAACTGGGCCTGGCGACCACCCTGACGGTCGCCGCCGTCTATCTGCGGTCCGATCGCGTCTTCAGCGACGACGTCGGCCAGCTGGCGCAGACGATCATGATGCGCGCCGCGACGACGGTGCGCGAGACGCTGGACCAGCTGGACACGGTCGCGGTCGGGACGGCGATCGACGCCTTCGCCAAGGCGCGGCGCATCGACATCTATGGGCAGGGCGGCGGCTCGGCCGCGCTCGCCGACGACGCCAAGCTTCGCCTGTTCCGGCTCGGAATTCCCGTCTCCGCCTATGCCGACAGCCACCAGATGCGGATGTCGGCAGCCACGCTGCAGCCTGGCGACGCTGTCTTCGCCATTTCCAACAGCGGCCGGTCGCGCGCCGTCATCGAGGCCGTCGAGATCGCCGGCTCCTTCGGGGCCACCACCGTGGCCCTCACGCGACCCGACACGCCGCTGGCCGAGGCAGCGCAGGTCTTGATCCCGAGCTCCATCGCGGAGGACGAGAACGTCCTACTGCCGACGCCGTCGCGCTACGCCCATATGGCGGTGATCGATACGATCGCGGCCGGTGTGGCCGTAAAGCTCGGCAGCAAGGGGCGGGAGGCCCTGCGTCGCGTCCGCTACACGGTCGCGAGCATCGGCATCGCCATCCCCACCCCTTCGACCGATCCGGGCCCGCTGACCCGGACCTCAAAGCAGCGGGAGTAGCGCCCCCCCCCCGCACGCGGGTGACGGCGAACCGCGCAGGCGTCAACCGAGGATCAGGGGCTCGGCCTGCACCTGGCGCAGCAAATCGCCCAGCCCCGCATCGGAGACCAGATCGATCGCTTCCGACAAGCCGCACCAGCGGCGCTTGCGCGCGTCGCGCTCGCGCCACTGCAGCAGCGTGCCTCGAACCCGCAACCCGAACATCGTCACGCGGCAATCGATCGTCGACTGGTCACGCAGGATCTTGTCGTAGCTGTACGAGCCAAACGGGTCCGAGCTGACGTCGCCGAACACGCCGGCCTCCTCGAAGGCCTCTTGCGCGGCACTGTCGGCCGCGGTCCGGCCCTCGACGATCCAGCCCTTGGGGCAGAGCCAGCGGCCACGCTCGCGCGAGGTGACGAGAAGAATGCGCACCTCTCCGCTGCGATTCCGTCGCCACGGCAGGGCGCCGTACTGCTGATAGGTGTCACTCGCCTCGACAAAGCGGTGCCGCGAGGGGCGCTCCAGGATCAACTCATCCATCGGCGCGCTCCTTCGCCCGCCATAGATGGCGCGCAACACCGCGCGCGGGTGCGACCCGCCCATGCTCCGACGAAACAAAAGAGGCCCTCGGCAATTGAGGCTCTCGAGATCCCGGCGTTGAGAAAGAAAATGCAACAAACATCGAAAGCTCCGGTGACGTGCCAATACGAGACACGATCATCTGCCTGCAAATCCAGGATCGAGGGAGCCGGAGTGGAAAGAACTGTGCAGACCTCAGTTCACATTTAATCCACCTCCGGAAAAAACGCGCGTTTTTCCGGAGCACCTTGAGCCCAAGGGGTAAGTCATTCTAGCCATGGACATCTTCATAGCGCATGATTCTGACTGAATTAAGATGGATCTTAGGAAACTGTGAAGTCGGTCACAAGCTGTCATGACTTGAAATCCGGACAGCGGATGAAGTTGACCAGCCGGCAAGCTCGCCTGGAAAGAAGAGCACAAGGTCTCCCAGGGCCCGGAAATCGGCCGACCAAGGTAAAATCATCGTCCTTACGCGTTGATCCGACCAGGTCGCGATGGCGCGAACACTGACTGCGCAGGGGAGAGTTGGTGGATCCGGCGTCCACTAAGCGGCCCGGAGCGCTCGCTGGACGGGCCAAGCGAATCCGCTTCCGCACCAAGCCACAACAAGTCCAGCGCTGTCGCGCTGGCCGGCTATTCATCGATGGAAATAAGTGAGTGGTCGGAACGGCAGGATTTGAACCTGCGACCCCTTGTCCCCCAGACAAGTGCGCTACCAGGCTGCGCTACGCTCCGTCACCAGCGGAAAATCCGCATTTCTTCCCAGAGACTTGGCTCTGGCGTGGCCTTGGCCACGCGGTACCGATGGGGGTCGGCAACCGATGCGCCGCTGTTAGCATGGTTCGATCGCGCTTGTCACCGGCAATTTGCTAACGGCGCTGAACCGCGCGCTCATTTCGGTGGATTGCTCAGAACACCCTAGCGCACGTTATCGAGGATGCGCTTGCATTCGAGCAATTCCATCAACGTGGCACGAAGCTGCTCGCGATCCGAACTCGACAGCATCTGCCCGCCCCGCTCGACCGAAGACGACCTTGTCGTTTCCGCCGGCTGGCGCGGCTGCGCTGCGGGAACGTAGCCGGACAGATCGTCGGCCGGCTCGGCGTCGGGCTGGAAATGCGGCGTGGCGGGCGGCGCCTGCCACGACCGCGCGGGTGCTGCCTCCGGCCTCGGGCGATAGTCGTCGGCCGAGGTCTCGAGATCAGGCGGCGCGACCGGAATGCGCGAGGGCCCATTGGGCGGATCGACGCGACCATCCGGATAGTGGCGAGGCTGACGCTCGACAGCGGCCCGAACCGATGCCTCGAGGTCATCGTCGGATGGGTCCGGAGGCGCGCCGAAGCTCGGCTCGCGCCGGCCACCGATACCGACCTCGCCATGCGGCGGATCGTCGAAATCCTCGCTCGCATCCGGCAGGTCGAAACCCTGATCCTGGAGAATATCGTCGCCGTAATCCTCGGCCTCGTCGCCTTCCGGCGCCGGATCCAGGCCAATGCCCTGGCCCGCCCCGATGACGTGCCGCGCGCCCTGTTCCTTCAGGATGCGCTGGACACCCTTGATCGTGTAGCCCTCGCCATAGAGAAGGCGCCGGATACCGCGCAGAAGGTCGACATCGTCGGGCCGGTAGTAGCGCCGACCGCCGCCGCGCTTCATCGGCTTGATCTGCGTGAACCGCGTTTCCCAGAACCGCAGGACGTGCTGTGGCAGGTCGAGTTCCTCGGCCACCTCACTGATCGTCCGGAAGGCATCAGGACCCTTGGACATCAATTCTCACGCTTTGACGCTCGCCTCGGTCGGCTGTGGCGGTCACTCGTCCTCGGATGTGTCGTGACCGTTGGGAACGAGCGAGCCATTGATCCTCTGCTTGAGGACATTGCTGGGCTTGAAAACCATCACGCGACGCGGCGCGATGGGAACCTCTTCACCCGTCTTGGGATTGCGCCCTACCCGCTCCCCCTTGGAGCGGACCAGGAACGATCCGAACGACGACAGTTTGACAGATTCGCCCCGGACAATGCACGCACTGATCTCGTCGAGAACCAGTTCGACCAGATCCGCGGACTCCGTCCGCGAAAGACCCACCTTTTGATAAACCGCCTCACAAAGGTCGGCACGCGTCACCGTCTTGCCTGACATGGTCTCGTTTCCCGATGTTCTGCTTGGCGACCAACGACATTTCCCCGCCGGCAAGCCTATTGCCAGAGCGGTGACCGGTCAACGTCCTTGATCCTAAGATGCGGGTATCTCTGGTTTATTCCTACCAGCGCAGCAGAACGGAGCCCCAGGTGAAGCCGCCACCCATGGCTTCGAGCAGCACCAGATCACCGCGCTTGATGCGCCCGTCGTCGCGCGCGACGGAAAGCGCCAGCGGAATCGAGGCGGCGGACGTGTTTCCGTGCGCCGATACGGTGCGAACCACCTTGTCGCTTTCAATGCCGAGCTTCTTGGCACTGCCGTCGATGATGCGCAGGTTCGCCTGGTGCGGCACGAACCAATCGACGTCCGCGGCCTCGTAACCCGTGGCGCGGAACGCATCCTCGATCACGTCGGTGATCATGCCGACGGCATGCTTGAAGACCTCGCGACCCTCCATGCGCAGGTGGCCGACAGTGCCCGTCGAGGACGGACCGCCATCGACATAGAGCTTTTCGCGATGCCGGCCATCCGAGCGCAGATGCGTCGTCAGCACGCCGCGATCCTCGCGCGTGCCGTCCTGGACGGATGCACCGAGAATGACCGCGCCGGCACCGTCGCCGAAGAGCACGCAGGTGGTGCGGTCGCTCCAGTCGAGGATGCGCGAGAAAGTCTCCGCGCCGATGACGAGGATGCGCTTCGCCTGGCTCGCCCGGATGAAGGCATCGGCCGTCGACAGCGCGAAGACGAAGCCCGAGCAGACCGCCTGCATGTCGAAGGCGGCGCCATGCTCCATGCCGAGCTTGCGCTGCACCGTGACGGCCGTCGCCGGGAAGGTATCGTCCGGCGTCGCGGTGGCGACGATGATCATGTCGATCTCGCCGACGGTCAGCCCCGCGTCAGCGAGAGCTTCCTTCGCCGCGGCGGTCGCCAGATCGGACGTCAGCTCACCTTGGGCCGCGATGTGACGCTCCCGAATGCCCGTCCGCTGGACGATCCAGTCGTCCGAGGTCTCGACCATCTCCGACAGCTGGGCATTGGTCAGGGTCTTCTCGGGCAGGTAGCTGCCGCAGCCAAGGACGACCGAACGGATGAAACTCACATCACACCTTCATCGACGATCTCGGCGACACTCCGCGCAAAGCCAGCGCGGTGATAGTCGGCGAGATCCTGATTGATCTTCGACAGGAAGTCGTTCTTGGCCATGCTGTAGCCGACTTCGATGGCATTGGCGAAGCCGACACCGTCGGTTCCGCCATGGCTCTTGATCACAATGCCGTTCAGTCCGAGCAGGACCGCGCCGTTCGAGGCGCGCGGATCGAGCTTCTGGCGAAGCTGCTGGAAGGCGCCCTTGGCGAACAGGTAGCCGATCTTGCCCATCAGCGTGCGGCTCATCGCGTCGCGCAGATGGCTGGAGATCTGGCGTGCCGTGCCCTCGGCCGTCTTCAGCGCGATGTTGCCGGCGAACGCCTCGGTGACAACCACGTCGACCGTGCCCTTGCCGATATCGTCGCCCTCGACGAAGCCCATGTAGCGCAGGTGCTTGAGATCGGCCTCGCGCAGGAGCTGGCCCGCGACGCGGACCTCCTCGAGGCCCTTCATCTCCTCGACGCCGATATTGAGCAGGCCGACGGTCGGCTTCTCGATATCGAGGATGGCGCGAGCCATCGCGCCGCCCATCATGGCGAAATCGATAAGCTGCTGCGCATCGGCGTTGATGGTGGCGCCGACATCGAGAACGATGCTCTCGCCGCGCAAGGTCGGCCAGATCGCCGACAGGGCCGGACGCTCGATTCCGGCCATGGTGCGCAGGCAGAACTTCGACATCGCCATCAGCGCGCCGGTGTTGCCGGCCGAGAGCGCGGCATCGGCCTCGCCCTTCTTGACCGCCTCGAGGGCGCGCCACATCGACGATTTCCAGCGGCCCTTGCGCAGAGCCTGGCTGGGCTTGTCATCCATCTGGACGGTCACGTCGCAATGCGTGAAGGTCGAGACGGCCTTGACCCTTGGATAGGATTCGAGGAGCGGCAGAACCGCCTTCTCCTCGCCGAAAAGCTGGTAGCGCAGCTCGGGACGACGGACGAGTGCGATGTCCGCCCCCGCGAGCACTGTCGCGGGGCCGTTATCGCCGCCCATCGCGTCGATCGCTATCTTTATCGCTTGAACCATTCCGCCCCTGTTCGACGCGGCCGCTCAGAGCGAAGGCCCGGCGACGACGGCGCTGGAAAATAACTATACCGGCCGGTGAGGCAACACTCTTTCAATGACCATGTGGCCGATTCATGGCCCTTCGCTATCATTTGTCGCGCAGTTTAGAAAGCGCGGCAAATGGCGAGGTCGGTTTATCAACGTCCTCTTCGGCCAATCCGTCGAGGGTGGCGCCCGGCGCCCGCGGATAGGGATCGAGCGCCAGCGCGAACTGCTCCGTCAGCAGGGCGCCGAGGTCGATGACGCCGCCCTCGAGCGGCTCCGGCGGGTCCTCTTCGTCGTAAACGACGATCACTTCCGCCTCGGCGACGGTCTTCGGATCCGCGGCGATGACATCCGCCGGCAGAAAGCTCAGCGAGAAGCGATGATCCATGTGCGACGGGACAGGCTGGAGCGTGACCACGCAGGCCTGCACGACATCGGCCTTCAGCCGGCCATCGACCTTCACGCCGTGCTGGCCCCAGGGCGCAATGGTGAGATCGGCCTCGAAGCTCGTCAAATCCAGAAGGTCGAATTCCTGCTTGAGCGACTGCAGCTCGGCTGCATCGGCCGTGACATGCCGGTTCTGGGCGGTGCTGCCGAGGTGGGATACGTCAAAGCTGCGGGTGAAGGTTTCTTGGGTCATCATGCTGCCGCGGGCGAGGAAGGAAGTTTCGAATAAGCGAGTTCGGCGGAGAGGATCTCGTCGAGCGACTGCGCGGCGAGCGACGCGACGGATGATTCGGCGTAGAGCGCGAGCTGCTCCGCCGCGCCTTCCGGCGCACCGTCGGGAAACACGTTGCGCTCGATCGCCGCAACGAGCGCGGCGTGATCGCCGGCCGTCAGCGCCTCGTCATAGGCACGAACGCGACCGAAGAACACTTCGGCCATCTTCTTGAGCTTCTTCGGGACCGTCAGGTCGCCGACGCCCATCTCGCGCAGCGTGCCGTCCATGTCCTTCAGGAAGATGTCGAACACCGCCTGGCCGATCGCGCGATTCTGTTCCGTCTCCGTCTTCAGGCGATGGAAAAGCAGGAATCCGTGCAGCACGATCATGTCGTAGCGGCCGTCAAGCGTGTCGGAAACGCCGAACTCCGTGTAGAGCGCGGGCTGCCTCGCCTGCGCCACGATGGCGCCGTAAAGCGAATATGCTATGGCCTCGTTCCTGCGGTTTCGATTGAACAGGCGGCGGAACATTCGACCGGTCTCCAGATAGGGTTGGTCAGCGTGGGCACGCAGGCAGCAGTGCTCCTGCCTGAAATGGTGCCGCTTGCTGTCCGTGCAAGGACGATTGCCACGAGCCCTAGCGCAGGCTAGGGAGATTGCCAACCCAGTGACTGGGCGAGGAGAATGGAATGGAGTTCGGCATGAGAGATCGGCGCTTGGCATGCAGCCCAATCGTTCGGCGCGCCAGTGTCGGCATGCTGGCCGCGCTCGCAATTGTTTCGATGGCGGGTTGCAGCAAGGTCACCGGCGATGGCGGCCTGGGCGGCCTGAACGAGACGTATAATTCCGGTTATGTCCCCCCGCCGAACGCCGTCGAGCAGGTCCCCATCGGCGCCAGCCGCGAACAGGTGCAGATCGTGCTCGGCTCGCCATCCACGACCGCAGAGTATGATGGCGAGGTGTATTACTACATCAGCCAGACGCGGAAGCGCCCGGTCGCCTTCATGAACCGCAAAGTCGTCGACCAGAAGATTCTGGCCATCTATTTCAACAAGAAGAACGAAGTCGACAAGGTTGCCAACTACGGCATCCAGGACGGCAAGATCTTCGATTACGTCAGCCAGACGACGCCGACCGGCGGCAAGGACCAGGGCTTCCTCGAGCAGGTCCTGACCGGCACTGTCGGCATGGGCACCAATCCGTTCGGCACCTGATCCGAGACGGAATTCCAAGAATCAAGAGGCCCTCCCGGCGGAATACCGGGAGGGCCTTTTTCGTTTGGCGCGTCAGGCCCAAGATTACTGCGCCAGGACGGCAAGCAGCAGCAGCGCGACGATGTTGGTGATCTTGATCGCCGGATTGACGGCCGGACCGGCCGTGTCCTTGTAGGGGTCGCCGACGGTATCACCGGTCACCGAAGCCTTGTGCGCGTCGGAACCCTTGTGATGGATCTGGCCGTTGGCATCGGTGAAGCCGTCCTCGAACGACTTCTTGGCGTTGTCCCAGGCGCCACCACCCGAAGTCATCGAAATCGCCACGAAGAGGCCGGTGACGATGACGCCGAGCAGCATGGCGCCGACGGTCGAGAAGGCCTCGCTCTTGCCCGCGATCCAGTGGATCAGGAAATAGACGACAATCGGGGCCAGAACCGGCAGCAGCGACGGCACCACCATTTCCTTGATCGCCGCCTTGGTCAGGATGTCGACCGCGCGGCCATAATCGGGCTTCTCGGTCCCCTGCATAATGCCGGGCTTCTCGCGGAACTGGCGCCGCACCTCCTCGACGATCGAGCCTGCCGCCCGTCCTACGGCGGTCATGGTGATGCCACCGAAGAGGTAGGGAATCAGACCACCCAGCAACAGGCCCACCACGACATAGGGATTGGAGAGGGTGAAATCGGGCACGACGCCCTTGAAGTACTGGAACGCCGTCGCCCCCTCCTTGTTCGCCTCGGCGATGAAGTGCGTCAGGTCATAGTTGTAGGCGGCGAACAGGACGAGCGCGCCGAGGCCGGCCGAACCGATCGCATAACCCTTGGTGACCGCCTTGGTCGTGTTGCCGACCGCGTCGAGTGCGTCGGTCGACTTGCGGACTTCCTTGGGCAGGCCCGCCATCTCGGCAATGCCACCGGCGTTGTCCGTCACCGGGCCGAAGGCGTCGAGCGCCACCACCATTCCGGCGAGGCCAAGCATGGTCGAAACCGCTACCGCCGTGCCGAAGAGGCCGGCAAGCGCGTAGGTCGAGATGATGCCCACCACGATGACGAGTGTCGGCAGCGCGGTGGCCTCGAGCGAGACGGCCAGGCCCTGGATCACGTTGGTGCCGTGGCCGGTGACCGAGGCCTGCGAGATCGACCGGACGGGCCGATAGCCGATGCCGGTGTAGTATTCGGTGATCCAGACGATCAGCCCGGTCACGACGAGGCCGATGACGCCGCAGATGAAGAGGCTGGTTCCGGTGATGGCGGTTCCGGCCACCGTGCCGATTTCCCCCCAGCCGATCAGCAGCTGCGTCGCCACCGCGAGGCCGACCACCGACAACGCCGCCGACGCGATGAAGCCCTTGTAGAGCGCGCCCATGATCGACTGGTTGGCGCCGAGCTTGACGAAGAACGTGCCGGCGATCGAGGTCAGGATGCAGGCCGCGCCGATGCCGAGCGGATAGAGCATGATGCTGCCAAAGGCCGGCGATGCCGCGAAGAAGATCGCCGCCAGCACCATGGTCGCCACCACGGTCACGACATAGGTTTCGAACAGGTCCGCCGCCATGCCGGCGCAGTCGCCGACATTATCGCCGACATTGTCGGCGATCGTGGCCGGATTGCGCGGATCATCCTCGGGAATGCCGGCTTCGACCTTGCCGACCAGGTCGCCACCGACGTCGGCACCCTTGGTGAAGATACCGCCGCCGAGACGCGCGAAGATCGAGATCAGCGAGGCGCCGAATCCAAGCGCCACGAGCGCGTTGACGACGACGCGATCCTCGGGTGAGAAGCCAGCGAAATGCGTCAGGATCAGGTAGTAGCCGGCGACGCCAAGCAGGGCGAGGCCTGCCACGAGCATGCCGGTGATGGCGCCCGACTTGAACGCAATCTCGAGACCTTCGCCCAGGCTCTTGGTCGCCGCCTGCGCGGTGCGCACATTGGCGCGGACCGACACGTTCATGCCGATGAAGCCGGCGAGACCCGACAGGACGGCGCCGATGGCAAAGCCGATCGCGACCGTCAGCGACAGCAGCCAGGCGACGATGACGAAGATGACGACGCCGACGATGGCGATGGTGGTGTATTGCCGCTTGAGATAGGCGCTGGCGCCCTCCCTGACCGCCGCGGCGATTTCCTGCATGCGCGCGGTGCCCGCATCGGCCGCGAGGACCGACCGCGTCGCCCATACGCCATAGGCGAGCGCAAGCAACGCACATAGAATTATGAGATAGATCACGTCCACATTCCTCCTCTGGCCGGCCTTGTTACGGCCGCCCGAGGACGCCGCGCCGGCTGAACCGTGCGGCGGGAAAGAGCAACGTTCCTCCCAGCAATTCCCCCCCGTCAGGACGAGTTGAGAACGGCTTTACGCGCGGGTCAAGCCTCCTCCCCGCGCGGGCTGCGGCGCATCAGAAAGGCCCATGCGAGCGCCAGCAGGGCGACGATGACGACGGGGAAGACGATCATGTTGATGAATGCCCAACCGGGCCCGCCGATCAGCTTGCCGGAGAGCAGCGATGCGACAGCCGCCGACCCTAAGACGAGGAAATCATTGAGACCCTGCACCCTGCCCCGCTCCTCGGGACGGTAGGTATCGCCCAGCATGGCGGTGGCGCCGATGAAGGCGAGGTTCCAGCCGAGCCCGAGCAGGATCAGCGTGATCCAGAAATGCGCCAGCGAAAGACCCGACAGCCCGACAAGCGCGCAACCCGTCAGCAGAGCCAGACCCGCGATGACGATTCGTTCCTTGCCGAATCGAACGATCAGCCGGCCTGTGAAGAAGCTCGGTCCGAACATCGCCAGCACGTGCCACTGGATGCCGAGCGCCGCGTCGCTCTGGCTGAGCCCGCAGCCGACCATGGCGAGCGGCGCCGCCGTCATCACGAGCGTCATCATCGCATAGGCCGCGATGCCGCAGATCACCGCCGCGATGAAGCGAGGCTGGCGCGCGATGACGCCGAGCGGCCGCCCCTTCGCCGCATGATGATCCGTCTCGACCGGGCGAGGCGGCGCGACGTCGCGCACGAGGCTGGCAATCAGCAGCCCGAGGCAACCGAGCCCGGCGGCCGCCAGGAAGGTGCCCGCGAAGGCGATCGGGCTCAGCCAGCCATTCGTCAGGATGACCGTCTGCGGACCGATGATGGCCGAGAAGATGCCGCCGGCCATCACGAGCGACATCGCCTTGGTGCGAACGGGCTGGCTGCCGGCGTCAATCGCGGCGAAGCGATACTGCTGGTTGAAGGCGCCGGACATGCCGATGAGGAACAGCGAGACGGCAAACAGCCAGAACTGCCCCTGCATGAGCGCGAACGTCGCCAGAAGGCCACCCGCGATCGCCGGCGCGGCGCCGATAACGAACCCCTTCCGGCGACCGATGCGGCTCATCAGGATCGCGGCAGGGATCGTGGTCAGCGCGGATCCGACGGTCGATGCGGTCACCGGCAGCGTCGCCAGCGACTTGTCCGGCCCGAGCAGGTAGGCGCCCGCCAGGCCGCCCAGCGTCACCGCGATCGGCAGGATGGAGCCGTTGACCGCGTTGGCCGACATCAGAACGACGGCGTTGCGACGTACCTGCCGGTCGAGTTCGAACGAATTCTCGCTGTCCAAGATCATCCTCCTGCGGCCGGCCAGACTCGGCGTTCCGCATGCAGAGGCATCGTTAGCAGAAAATTTTGCTCCGATCAGAAGTGATCGTGGGAAGCACGACCCAGCGCGACCGGATTCCCGTCCAGGCCCAGCACCACGGGGGCGCCCTCGCCCGCCACGATGCGACCGATGACGGTCACCGGTATGCCGGCGTCTTTCGCGGCCGCCACGTAGCCCGGCAAGGCCTCCGGAGGCAGCGTCACCAGGATCTCGTAGTCGTCGCCACCGGCCAGGACCGTCGCAAGAGCCGTCGGATCCGCCTCGACGACCGAGCGGGCGGCGCTCGAAAGCGGGAGCCGAGCGGCTTCGACGACAGCGGAGACGCCGGACGTGCGCGTGACGTGGCCGAGATCGCCAACGAGACCGTCGGAGATGTCGAGCGAGGCATGCGCGAAGCCGCGCACCGCCCCGGCGAGGCCAAGGCGCGGCTGGGGATGCAGGTAGCGGTCGAGCAGATGCTCCGCCTCTCCGCCTGCGGCCTCGGTGGCGAGCGTTCCAAGGCGAAGGCGCAGGCCGAGCGCCGCGTCGCCGATCGTGCCCGAGACGACGATGAGGTCGCCTGCCCGCGCGCCGGCGCGTCGCACGATGGTGCCGGCAGGCACCTGTCCGATCGCCGTCACCGACAGCATCAGACCATCCGGCGACTTGACCGTATCGCCGCCAAGCAGCGGAATGCCGTAGCGCTTCTGATCCTCGGCCAGTCCGGCCGAGAACTCGGCCATCCAGTCCTCGGTCCAGTCGGCCGGCAGCGCCAGCCCCAGCAGATAGCCGACGGGCGTGGCTCCCTTGGCCGCCAGATCGGAAAGATTGACGCGCAGCGCCTTTCGCGCGATCGAGGCCGGCGGATCCTGCGCGAAGAAATGAACCCCGGCCGCGACCATGTCCTTCGTGAAGACGAGGTCGAAACCCGGCTCGGGGCTCAGCGACGCGGCATCGTCCGTGAGACCGAACGCACCGGGATCATCCGCCAATGGCCGCAGATAGCGGGCGATCATCCCGAACTCGCCGGGCCGTTCACGCCGCTCCGCCATGTCAGTCCTTATCGCCGGTCGGCGCGGAGCCGAACTCCTCGCTGCGCAGCCTGCGGGCGATCGTGTCCAGCACGCCGTTGACGACGCGCGGCTCGTCACCGCCGGGGAAGAAGGCGCTGGCGATGTCGACATACTCGGTGATGACGACCTTGGCCGGAACGTCCCGGCGGGCCATCAGCTCATATGCACCGCAGCGCAGGATGGCGCGCAGCGTCACGTCGATGCGCTTCAGCGGCCAGTCGGCCGCCAGCGAGACGTGGATCGCCGGATCGAGATTGCGCTGCTCGCGCACCACGCCGGCGATGATATCGCGGAAGAAGGCCGCGTCGGCATCGCGATACTGCTCGCCGTCCAGCTCCTTGCCGAGGCGGAAATTCTCGAACTCGGCAACAACCTCGGTCAGCGAGGCACCGCCGACGTCGAGCTGGTAGAGCGCCTGCACGGCCGCGAGGCGCGCCGCGCCACGCTGGTTGGCGGGCCGGAACGTTCGCGCGGTCGGGGGCGCTTTGTCGGTAGCGGCCATCTCAGAGGCCGAACTTGTTGCGAAGCGCGATCATGGCGAGCGCGGCTTCGGCGGCAGCACCGCCCTTGTTCTTCTCGCCGACGCGGGCGCGAGCATAGGCCTGCGCGTCGTTCTCGACGGTCAGGATGCCGTTGCCGATCGCCAGCGATTCGATGACGGCCATGTCCATGATGGCGCGCGCCGACTCATTGGCGACGATGTCGTAGTGGGAGGTCTCGCCGCGGATCACGCAGCCGAGCACGACGAAGCCGTCATAGTTGACCTCGTCCTCGTCCATCGCCGCGAGCGCCATTGAGAGCGCGGCGGGGATCTCCAGGACACCCGGCACCGAGATCCGCTCATAGGTCGCACCGGCGGCCTCGATGGCGCCCTTGGCGCCGTTGAAGAGCTCGTCCGAGATGTCCTCGTAGAAGCGTGCGTCGATGACGAGAAGGTGGGGCGCCGTGTCGGACATGGTGAAGCTCTCTCTTTGACCGGTCACCCGATCGGATTGGGCGGCAGGTGAACCATGCGGCCCAGGTGGTGTAAAGGGAAAAGAACGCCGCAGCTTACGCGGCTTCGGTCAGCCGTGCCACATAGCGCGCCATCTGGTCGACTTCGAGGTGGATACGGTCTCCCGCCTTGCGCGCGCCCCAGGTCGTGATCCCTTCGGCCAGGGTGTGCGGGATCAGCAGAACCGAGAACCGGTCGCCCTCGACCCAGTTCACCGTCAGCGACGTGCCGTCGAGCGCGACCGAGCCCTTGGTGGCAATGAACCGCGACAGGCTTTTCGGCGCCTCGAACACGAAGCGGGTCGTCTCGCCGAGGTCCTCGCGACTGACGACCGTCGCGAGACCATCGACATGACCGGACACCATGTGCCCTCCGAGTTCGTCGCCGATCTTCAGCGCGCGCTCGAGGTTGATTGCCGTGCCGGCCTCCCAGTTGCCGACTTCCGTGAGAGCCAGCGTCTCGGGCGCCGCCTCGACGTCGAAGCGCGTGCGGCCGTCGGGCTGCGGATCGAGCGCGATGACGGTCAGGCAGACGCCGGCGCAGGCGATCGATGCGCCGATGGCGATCGTTTCGGCGTCATAGCGGCTGTCGATCGTGATCTTGTTGACGTCGTTGCGACGCTCCACCGCCGTGACCTTGCCGACGTCGGTGATGATGCCCGTGAACATGCTCAGACTGACCTTTCATAACGAACCATGCGGTCTTCGCCGAGGCGCGCTTCCTCGACGCGGCGGAAGCGCGGACTGCGCTCGATCGCGGAGAGGGCCCCGCCGGCGAGTGCCCGCACGCCGTCCGGCCCGACCACGACCGGCGCGTGAAACAGAACGACCTCGTCGAGCAGGCCGCGATGCAGCAGCGACACGGCGACCTTGGCGCCGCCCTCGACGAGAAGGCGCGTCACGCCGCGCTCCGCCAGAACCCGCAACGCCGCCTCGATGTCGACGCCGCCGGAACCCGTTCCGACCGTGAGAACGTCGACGCCACAGGCGAGAAGCTTCTCGCGGTTGACGAGCGGCGCCTCCATCGCGGAGACCACCCAGAGCGCTGTGTCTCCGGCGCCCTTCACCAGGGAAGATGCGGGCGACAGCCGCGCCTGCGTATCCAGCACGATGCGGATGGGCGAATGGGCCCGAAGTCCGGGAACCCGAACCGTGAGGCTCGGGTCGTCGACGAGCGCCGTGCCGATGCCGATCAAAGTGGCGTCGGCCTCGATACGCATAGTCTGCAGCCGAGCGAAAGCCTCGCGTCCCGATACCAGCATCCGCTCGCCCGCCACACGACCGATCATGCCGTCGGCCGAAACCGCGAGCTTCAGCGTCACATGCGGGCGCCCCGCCGCCAGGACGGTAACATGGCCCGCGTGCTGGCGCCGCGCCTCGTCGCCGAGCACACCGTTCGTAACGGTGATGCCCGCGTCGCGCATCAGGGCATGTCCCCGCCCCTGCAGCCGCGGATCCGGATTGTCCATGGCGCTGACGACACGGGAAACGCCGGCGGAAATCAGCGCCTGCGCCGAATCCGGCGACGGCTCCATCGTGGTGAATACGGTCGCGCCGCGGGTTTCGTCCTGCGCCGCCTGGAGGGCGACCGGCTCTGCATGGGGCGCGCCGCCCGGCCCGGTCGCGCCCCGACCGACTACAATCGGTCCGTCAGGCGTATCGCGAATGACGAGCGTTCCGACCGAGGGAGCCGGCGCGGTCGAGCCGAGATTGCGCCGGCCATAGCGCAGCGCAACCGCCATCAGCCGACGGTCCATCTCCGAATCGACGCTCGCAGTCGGCGTTGTCGCCATCCGAAACCCCGCAGATCCGGTGACGCGGCGCAGAACGCCGCGTCACGGCTTCAATCGCGTGTGTCGACCTCGGCCACGTCCTGAGCCGAAAGCTCATCGAGAACGGTCGAGAAGTCCTTCGCTTCGCGGAAGTTGCGATAGACGGAAGCAAAGCGGACATAGGCGACGTCATCGAGACCCTTCAGGGCCTCCATGACATAGACGCCGATCTGCTCGGCGTTGATTTCGCTCTCGCCGCTGCTTTCGAGCTGGCGCACGACCCCGTTGATCATCCGCTCGACGCGGTCGGGATCGACCGGCCGCTTGCGCAGCGCGACCTGGACCGACCGCATCAGCTTGTCCCGATCGAAGGGAACCCGCCGCCCGCTCTTCTTCACGACCGTCAACTCGCGCAACTGAATGCGCTCGAAGGTCGTGAACCGACCGCCGCAATCCGCGCAGACCCGGCGCCGCCGGATGGACGTATTGTCCTCCGACGGGCGGGAGTCCTTCACCTGCGTATCGTCGCTGCCGCAATAAGGACAACGCATGGCCTGTTCCGATCAGGAGTAAATCGGGAAGCGCGCGGTCAGCGCGTGGACGCGTTCCTTGACCGAGGCCTCGACGAGCGGGGCCGAGCCGTCTTCCGACTGCGACACGGCGCTCAGGACTTCGGCGATCAGTCGGCCGACCTCCTGGAACTCCGCGACGCCGAAGCCGCGCGTCGTGGCGGCCGGCGTGCCGAGGCGGATGCCGGACGTGACGAAGGGCTTCTCCGGATCATACGGAATGCCGTTCTTGTTGCAGGTCAGGCCGGCGCGGACGAGTGCCTTCTCCGACACGTTGCCCTTCACCTGCTTGGGACGCAGGTCGACGAGCATCAGGTGGTTGTCGGTGCCGCCCGAAACGATGTCGAAGCCGGTGCTCTTGAGGGTTTCCGCAAGCGCACGAGCATTTTCGACGACGTTGTTCGCGTAGAGCTTGAAGTCTGGGCGCAGCGCCTCGGCGAAGGCAACCGCCTTGGCCGCGATCACGTGCATCAGCGGACCGCCCTGCAGGCCGGGGAACACGGCCGAGTTGATCTTCTTGGCGATCGCCTCGTCGTTGGTCAGGATCATGCCGCCGCGCGGGCCGCGCAGCGACTTGTGCGTCGTCGTCGTGACGACATGCGCATGCGGCAGCGGCGACGGGTGCGCGCCACCGGCGACGAGACCGGCGAAGTGCGCCATGTCGACCATCAGGTAGGCGCCGACCGAATCCGCGATCTCGCGAAAGCGCTTGAAATCCCAGATGCGGGAATAGGCGGTGCCGCCGGCGATGATCAGCTTCGGCTTCGTCTCCTCGGCGATGCGCTGGATCTCTTCATAGTCGAGGAGCTGGTCCTCGCGGCGCACGCCATAGGGCGCCACGTTGAACCACTTGCCCGACATGTTGACCTGCGAGCCGTGGGTCAGGTGACCGCCCGCGGCGAGGTCGAGGCCCATGAAGGTGTCGCCCGGCTGCAGCAGCGCGAGGAAGACGGCCTGGTTCATCTGGCTGCCGGAATTCGGCTGGACGTTGACGAACTCGCAGCCGAACAGCTTCTTGGCGCGCTCGATGGCGAGCGTCTCGACGATGTCGACGAACTCGCAGCCGCCGTAATAGCGCTTGCCCGGATAGCCCTCCGCATACTTGTTCGTCAGCACCGAACCCTGCGCCTCGAGAACAGCGCGCGAGACGATGTTCTCCGATGCGATCAGTTCGATTTCATGCTGCTGGCGACCGAGCTCCTTGCCGATGGCATCGGCGATTTCCGGATCGGCCTCGGCGAGGGTCCGGTTGAAGAAGGCGGAGGTCGAGGAAAGGCTGTCGGCGCGATCCGTCAGAGACATGGGGCGGTCCATCCTGTTGTCGGCACCGGATCGAGCCAGAGAGTCGGCGCGTCCGGAACTCGGGCCACGTACCATATGTGGGGGTAGAGGCCAAGAAAAAGGGCCTGATCGGCCCTTCAATTCACGCTTGCCGTTCCGGGCCACCGGCCCGGAACGCGCGATCTGGTTTGCGACGGCTACTGCAGCGCCAGCTGGCCGATGCCGTCATTGTTGTAGATGTCGTCGCGGAAATGGGTGACGCCGTCGCCCATCGCCCAGGCGCTGATGTACTGCAGGTAGAGCGGCACTTCCGGCTTCGGATTGACGTGCACCTGCTCGCCCGACTTGAAGATCTGGTCGATCCGCTCGCGCGGGAAGTCCGGATTGTCGCGCAGCAGCCAGCCGATCACCTGGCGGATGTTCTGCACACGGATGCAGCCCGAGGAATCGAAGCGCTCGACGCGGCCGAAGATGTCCTTCTGCGGCGTGTCGTGCATGTAGACCTGCTCGTCGTTGTGGAACGAGATGCGCACGCTGCCGAGCGAATTGAAATCGCCCGGATCCTGCCGGAACATATAGCCCTTGGTCGCCTGGTCGGTGTTCCAGTCGATCGACTCCGGCGGCACCTCGACGCCAGCCGAATCGTAGATGCGAATCTGCTTCTTGGTCAGGTAGTCGGGCGACTTCTGCATCAGCGGGATCAGGTCCTTGCGGATGATCGACGCAGGAACCGTCCAATAGGGGTTGAAGCTGACGCGATAGATCTTGGTCGCGAGGATCGGCGTCGGACGATCGACCTTCCCGACGACGGCGGTGTGGCGCGAGATAACCCGGCCGCCCTCCACCACCTCGATCGCGGCGGCGGGAATGTTGATCATCACGTAGCGATCGCCAAGGAAGCCCGACATCGAGCGCAGGCGAACCAAATTGGTCTGCAGCTGCGCGAGACGGACCGCCGCGGGGACGTTCATCATGTTGATGGTCGAGGGGCCCGCAACGCCATCGGCCGGCAGGCCGTGACGAGCCTGGAAACGACGCAGCGCCGCATCGACGTAGGAATCGAACGTCTGGGAGTTGCCAGCACCCGCCGCCAGGTCGCCCGTCACCGTCAGGCGCTGGCGCAGGATCACGACGTTCGGATCCTTGTTGCCGAGGCTGAGCTTCTTGTCGCCGGGGACCACCGGCCAACCGCCGCGCGCGACGATGTCCGTGTAGTTCTGAATGGCGTACTCGGTGGTGGTCGCCGTCTCGGGCGACAGAATCGGTGCCGATGTCCGGACAGAGGCGGCGCCGCTCGAGGCGGCATCGAACCCGTCGGACCAGTCATTGCTGCGATTCTGCAGAACCTGGTTGATCGGATCGACTTCCTGGGCGAGCGCGGAAAGCGGCATCGCGACCGAAGCGGCCATGGCGCCGGCGATCGAACGCAGGGCGCCGCGTCGCGTCATCGCCGCGGGTGCCGGGAGGAGAAATGTCTTCTTTGATCCGCTCATGACACTACTTCTGGAAGCTCGCTGTAGATGGGCGTCGCGAAATCATCGCCGCCCGGATTGTCCCTGCGGCTGGCACGCGCCGCGAACTCGTAATCGAACTGCTGGCAGACCCGGCCCGCGACATCGGCAACCGCACGACGTAACGGGCACGCAACTCCGGCGCGTGAAAAACACAAACGCCCCCGACTGGCAACATAGCTGAGCCGGCATGCTTCGTTTCCACGCCAGTATGGCGCTTTGATGTCGCACCCTTGCGCAGCACTCGCCGCAAGATTGAGGCCATCATGGTTACCGGATTCTTTCACCAGCATGACGGCAAACAAAAACCCCGGCCTCGGGCCGGGGTTTTTCAGAGAACCGTTACCGCCGATCAGAGGCGATAGAGGATCTGGTCGGTCCAGAAGCGATCGAGCCGCTGCATGGCGCGGTTGAGCATCTGGAAGTCGTCGGCGGCGATACCGCCCACCTGCTCGATGGACTTCATGTGGCGCTCGTAGACGCCCGCCACGATGCTGGCGATTTCCTGGCCCTGCTCGGTCAGGCTGACCCGCACCGAGCGCCGGTCCATCCGCGAACGCTGGTGATGGATGAAGCCCATCTCGACCAGCTTCTTTAGATTGTAGGAGACGTTCGAACCCAGATAGTAGCCGCGGCTGCGAAGCTCGCCGGCGGTCAGCTCGGCGTCGCCGATGTTGAAGAGAAGCAGCGCCTGGACGCTGTTGACGTCGGACCGGCCGGAGCGCTCGAACTCGTCCTTGATGACGTCGAGCAGGCGGCGGTGCAGCCTTTCCACCAGCGTCAGCGCTTCCATGTAAAGCGGCTTCAGATCCGGTGTATTGTTCTGCTGGATGACTGGTTCAACTGCTCGCGTCGCGCTGATCATCTTTCCGGCCTCTCTGTTGCGTGGCAAGTATTCCTCTCGCCTGATGAGACCGGACCTTAGAGCGACCATTTGAATATGATCTTAAATATCACGCTTAACGCAGGCTTACCCGGGCTGACCCGCCTCAAAACGGCGCTTATCGTTAAAAAAGCTGCTACGCCGCCGGGAATCGGCGCGCAGACGACCGTCAAGCCGAGGCGGCTTCGTGCCGTTTGCTCATGACCAGGAGGGCGACGAAGACGAGCAGTGTCACGACGTGGAAGGCGACGATGAGCAGGTCCAGGCCAAACGTCTCGGCAAACACCGTGTGCATGGCGATTTCGAACAGCGCCACGTAGATCCAGATCACATTGCCCCAGGCCACGCGCATCCAGAGCCCGACGGCCGCGACGAGGTCGACGACCGCGAGTTGAATGGTCACCGCCCGCCAGGGCGTCGACATCGTCTCGAAGCTCCAGCCCGGATCCTGGAAGACGCCGGCGATATAGAGCCAGTGCCGCAGCCCCAGCAGCAGAAGCATCGCCGCCACGCCGCGAAGATAGATCGTCAGCGCCAGATCGTAGGGATTGTCGGGCTCGCTCGGGAGCTGGGTGACTTCATTGTCGATCATGGTAGCGGCAGATCTCCTTCGGGCGGCACCACGAAGTGCCTATCGACGGCCTCGGGGTCAACATCCGCGAGCGTCGCCGGTTTCCAGACCGGCGCCTGATCCTTGTCGATCAGCACCGCGCGCACGCCTTCATAGAAGTCATGCCCGTCCAGAATTGCACAGGCAATCCGCCAGTCCAGGCGGATGCAATCCTCGAAGGAAAGGGCGCGCGCGGCGCGAATCTGCCGCAGGGCGACGCGCAGGCTGGTCGGCGACTTCGCCCGGATAGCCTCCGCGATCTGCCGCGCCCATCCGGCATTCGCACCCGTGAGCGTCTCGAGGCGGGCGACGATCGATTCGACGGAACCGGTCGCGAAGAGGGCGTCGATGTCGCCAAGCAGGCCGGGCAGCGTCTCCGCCTCGACGACCTCGGCATGCTCGGCCAGCACGGCGTCGACCTCGCTCGTTTCGGCAAGACGCGCGACGATGGCGTCGAAGCGCGCCGCCGGAACGGCATGGGTAGCGATCCCCGCCAGCATCGCATCACCCCGGCGGAGCCTTGCCGCGGCAAGCGCGCAATAGACGCCGGTTTCGCCCGGCATGCGCGCAAGGAAGAAGCTCGATCCGACATCGGGAAAGAAGCCGATGCCCGACTCGGGCATGGCGAATACGGCACTCTCGGCGAAGACACGATGCGAGCCATGAACCGCGATCCCCGCGCCGCCACCCATGATGTAGCCATCGACCAAGGCAACATAGGGTTTCGGAAAGGCCTTGATGGCGGCGTTCAGGCGATACTCGTCATGAAAGAAGGCCTTCTGTTCCGGAGCCCCCCTGCCCGCCTCACAGACGGCGCGGATATCGCCGCCGGCGCAGAAGGCTCGCCCCTCGCCCCGAACGATCACGACATGGACCGCCGGGTCGTCGCGCCACGCCGCGAGCCTCGTCGCCAGCGCGGACACCATGCCATGCGACAGGGCGTTCAGCGCGCCGGGGCGACTGAGGGTGGCAATGCCCGCATGTCCCTGACGCTCGAAACGGATCTCGGGCTCGGCCATATTCGTCTCCGTCATGATGCCGCCGACAGTAAGCGGTGGCTGCGGCGCGACAAGCGCGATCGGCCGTCGTCCCCACCTGATTGCCCCCGAAGGAACTGTCATCTCTCCGCTGGCGGGAACCCGTCGGCTTCGGTATGATCGCCCGCATGTCGACAGCAGCAGCGAAGCAGCATTCCGGGGCAGGGCCGCACGGCCGTGCCTGCCGGCTTCATTTCCGTGGCCGGACCGTCATGATGCCTCCCCCGATGATCGCCATCCGCTAGACGATCCATGCCCTGGCAAGACATCCTGATCATCGCTGTGTTGATCATGTTCAACGGCTTCTTCGCGCTGTCGGAGATTGCCGTCGTCTCCTCGCGCCCGGCACGGTTGCAGATGCTGGCCAGCGAAGGCACCCGCGGCGCGACCGCGGCCCTGCGCCTTGCCGAGGATCCGACCGGATTCCTCTCCGCTGTCCAGATCGGCATCACCCTTGTCGCCATTCTCTCCGGCGCCTATGGCGAGGCGGCGCTGGCCACGCCGCTGAACGATTTCCTGCTCGGGCATTTTCCCAATCTCGGCAGCAAGGCCTCGACGATCTCCACGGTCGTCGTCGTGGTCGGACTCGCCTATTTCTCGCTCATCATGGGCGAGCTCGTGCCAAAGCGCCTCGCACTGACCAATCCCGAGCGCCTCGCCTGCTTCGTCGCCGGCCCCGTGGGGGTTCTCGCCCGCGTCGCCTTGCCGATCGTGTGGTTCCTGCGTCTTTCCACCGAGACCGTCCTGCGCGTGCTCGGCCAGAAGGACAAGGACGACCGCTCGGTCACCGAGGAAGAGGTCAAGACGATGATCGCCGAGGGCACCGAGGCCGGCGTCTTTCATCAGGCCGAGCGCGACATGATCGAGGCGGTGATCCGTGTCGCCGATCGTTCGGTTCGCTCGATCATGGTGGCGCGGCCGGACGTGGTGTGGCTCGACATCGAGGACCCGCCGGCCGACATCCGCGACGCCGTCATCCACTCCGGCCACTCCCGCTTCCCGGTCAGCCGCGACGAGATCGACGCCGTGATCGGCATCGTCCACGCCAAGGACCTGCTGGAGCAGATCTACAGCGGCCAGACCGTCGACCTCGCACCCGTCATCCGGGAGCCGCTCTATGTCGACGAGCGGATGCCGATCCTCACGGTGCTCGACCGCTTCAAGTCGTCGAACGTGCACATGGCGATCGTGCTGGACGAATATGGGAGCTTCCAGGGCGTGGTCACGCCGATGGACATCCTGATCGCCATCGCCGGCGACATGCCCGAGCACGAGGGCGACGAAATCCCGGACGCGGTCCAGCGCGCAGATGGCTCCTGGCTGATCGACGGCAGCGCCGCCATCGACACGGTCGAACGGACGCTGGGGTTGAAGGCGCTGGGCAGCGACGGCGACTTCGCCACCCTCGCCGGCTTCATGCTGCACCACCTCGGCCACATCCCGGTGCCCGGCGAGTTCTTCCACCACGAGGGCTGGATCTTCGAAGTGGTTGACCTCGACGGCCGCCGGATCGACAAGGTTCTCGCCCGAAAGGGCGACTCCTAGCCCGCTCGCCTACCCGAAGGCGCGACAGCGCTGCGCTTGCCGCCGGAACAGCCGGTGATAACGTCCAGCCGTCACGCCGCTCAAGGAACCGAAGATGACTCGCCAGCTTCCCACCCCGCCCGACATGAATGCGATCCTGGGCGGCCGCCGCCTGCGTCGCAACCGCAAGGCGGATTGGTCGCGACGGCTGGTGCGCGAGACCGTGCTGACGGTCAGCGACCTGATCTGGCCGATCTTCCTGATCGAGGGCACGAATGTCCGCCAGGACGTCGCCTCGATGCCGGGCGTCCAGCGTCTTTCGGTCGATCAGGCTGTCGTCGAGGCGGAGAAGGCCGCTGCGCTCGGCATCCCGGCGATCGCCCTCTTCCCGTTTACCGAGCCCTCGCTCCGCGACCCGGTCGGCAGCGAATCCGTCAATCCGCAGAACCTGGTCTGCCGGGCGCTGCGCGCCATCAAGGCGGCGGTGCCGGAGGTCGGACTGATCGCCGACGTGGCGCTCGATCCCTATACCAGCCACGGCCATGACGGCGTCATGGACGGCGACCGGATCCTGAACGACGAGAGCGTCGCGCTGCTCGTGCGCCAGGCGCTCGCCCAGGCCGAGGCCGGCGCCGACGTCATCGCGCCGTCGGACATGATGGACGGCCGCGTCGCCGCCATTCGCGAAGTCCTCGACGACGCCGGCTTCCTGGACGTGCAGATCATGGCCTATTCGGCCAAGTACGCGTCGGCCTTCTACGGCCCGTTCCGCGACGCGATCGGCACCTCGAAGACCCTGGTCGGCGACAAGCGCACCTACCAGATGGACTTCGCCAACACCGACGAGGCGCTGCGCGAGGTGGAGCTCGACATCCAGGAGGGCGCCGACATGATCATGGTCAAGCCCGGCCTGCCCTATCTCGACGTCGTGCAGCGGGTGAAGGAGACCTTCGCCATGCCGACCTTCGCCTACCAGGTGTCGGGTGAATACGCGATGCTGCAGGCGGCCGCGCGCAATGGTTGGATCGACGGTGACCGCGCCTTCCTCGAGAGCCTGTGGGCGTTCAAGCGAGCCGGCGCGGATGGCATCCTGACCTATTTCGCGCCGCTCGTCGCGCCGCTCCTTCCCCGTTGATCGGAGCGCGCCGATGAGAGGGGCCGCCAGACCGGCCGCAATCATGGCGCTCCTCTTCTGCGTGGCCACCCTGCTGGCCGCGTGCAGTTCGGTCGACCGCCAGCAGGCCCGCGTCTGCGTGGCGGTCGCCACAGCCGTCGCCCCGGCCGGCCAGAAGGTCTCCATCCAGTCGGTGATCCCGCTCGAAGGCGTGAGCCACGCCGTCCGCGTGAACTATACCGTCCCGAACATGCACCTGCCGCTCTATGTGGACTGCGCCTTCGGCGGCGGTCCGCTCGAGATGGGGCGCAGCGAGGTGATCGGGGTACGGGGCTATTCCGGCGCCCTCTCCGAACGAGAGCTGCTGACGCTGCACCGCTGGTTCCTTGGCCAGAGCGGCGCCATTTCGCGTGCCATCGCGGAGACCAACTGGAAATCGCCGAGCATCGAGGTTACCTCGATCGCCCTCCCGAAGGAGGTCGGCTTCGCTCTTCAGCAGATCCTCAACATTCTCAATCTGGCGGCCCTCTATGCGCCGCTGGCCCTCGCCTTCGCCCTCATCTACGGGCTGATCCGACGGATCCACATGGCGTTCGGCCAGATCGCCATCATCGGCGGCTATGGCGCGATCATCGGCCTGGTCATCGCCATCAGCATGCCCGCCCTGGGACTTGTGGCGTCGATCGGCATCGTCCTGGCCCTGGCCGGCGGGCTCGCGGCGCTGTGGGGCTGGCTCGTCGGCCGGGCCGTCGTCCTGCCGCTGTCCGGCGGTCCCGATCGCGCGTTCATCATCGCCACCATCGGCCTCGGCATAGCCCTTTCCGAGATGCTGCGCCTGACCCAAGGGGCGCGCGAAATCTGGGTGCAGCCGATCCTGGATACCCCCATCATCCTGACGCAGGGCCAGTTTCCGGTCGTGATCACCGAGATGCGCCTGCTGATCATCGTCGCCGCCTTGGCGATCATCCCCGCCACCCTGGTGCTGATGCAGTATTCCGCCTTCGGGCGTGCCTGGAGGGCCGTCTCCGACGACCGCGTGATGGCGCGCCTGAACGGCATCGACCCGGCTGCGATCACGGGCCTGACGCTGCTGCTGGCCTCTGCGCTCGCGGCCGGCGGCGGCGCCGTCCTCGCTCTCAGTTACGGCACCATCAGCTATTCCATGGGTCTGATGGTCGGACTGAAGGCACTTCTCGCCAGTCTCATCGGCGGCGCGGGCTCGCTGCTCGGCGCCGCCCTCGGCGGCCTCTTGATCGCGACGATCGAAATACTCTGGACCGCCTACTTCGATTCCACCTCGCGCGACATCGTCGTGCTCGCCGTCCTGACCCTGCTCTTCCTGTTCCGACCGAACGGCCTGCTGGGCCGCGGCCGCGCCATCGAGGAAGGCCGGACGGTCCGTCCGTTCTAGCTACCGGAGCCGCCATGTCCGATCCCAAGCTGCCATCCATCCCGACCCTGGAGGACATTCGCGACGCGGCACGCCAGATCGACGGAGTCCTGATCCGCACGCCGTTCCTGCCGGCGCCGCGCCTGTCCCGCCTGACCGGGGCCGAGGTCCATGTCAAATACGAGAACCTGCAGGTCACCTCGTCCTTCAAGGAGCGCGGCGCACTGGTGAAGCTGCTGTCGCTGTCACCGGAGGAGCGCCGGCGCGGCGTGGTCGCAATGTCGGCCGGAAACCACGCCCAGGCCGTCGCCTATCATGCGCAGCGTCTCGGCATCCCGGCCACCATCGTCATGCCGAAGACGACCCCGTTCGTGAAGATCGAAGCCACGCGGGACTTCGGGGCGCGGGTCGTCGTCGAGGGAGAGACGCTGGCCATCTGCCAGGCGCTGGCCGGCACGATCGCCGACGAGACCGGCGCGGTCTGGGTCCATCCCTATGACGACCCGCATGTGATCCGCGGCCAGGGCACGATCGCACTGGAGATGTTCGAGGACGGCCCGCCGCTCGATTGCATGCTGGTGCCGGTCGGCGGCGGCGGCCTCATCGGCGGCATCGCCATAGCGACCAAGGCGCTCGCGCCGCAGACCCAGGTCATCGGCGTCGAGACCGAGCTCTATCCCTCGATGCGTGCGGCGCTGGACGGCAAGGAGAGCACGTGCGGCGGCAACTCGCTGGCGGAGGGCATCGCGGTCAAGAATGTCGGCGCCCTGACCCTCGAAATCGCCCGACGCTTCGTCGACGACGTCGTGCTGGTGCCCGAGGCGGCGATCGAGCGCGCCGTCAACGCCTACCTGACCTTGCAGAAGACCATGGCGGAAGGGGCCGGGGCTGCCGGGCTGGCGGCCATGCTCGCCGATCCCGACCGTTTCCGTGGCCAGCGCGTCGGCCTCGTGCTGTGCGGCGGCAACATCGACCCGCGCCTCGCCGCCTCGATCATGGTCCGCGAACTGGCGCGCTCCGAGCGGATCGTCGCCGTGCGCATCATCATTCCGGACCAGCCGGGCGTGCTCGCCGACATCGCCGCCACCATCGGCGCTTGCGGTGGCAACATCCTCGAGGTGTTCCATCACCGCAATCTGCTCACCGTGCCGGCCAAGGGCGCCAGCGTCGACGTGACGATCGAGACGCACGGGCCGGAGCATGCCGGAGAGATCGTCACGGCACTGCAGGCCCGAGGTTATACCGTGGAGCGGATGGCCCCACCCTGATCGGGGGCAAGCATAGGTCCCGCGTTCTTGTAGGATCGGGAACGCTTTCCCATCTGATTCACCAGGCAACTCAACCAGGGACTTCCATGACGCACTATGATGACGCCTATCGAGCCGCCGGTCAGGTATTCGACCCGGTACGGGAGCCCGAGCTCTTCGACGGCGTGCTGACGAAGCGCTTCTTCGCGTTCATCGTTGACGCGATCCTGATCGGATTCTTCCTGCTGCTGGCGTCGATCGTCATCCTGGCGATGGGCGTTGTCACGCTCGGCGTCGCCTGGTTCCTCTTCGCGCTGCCGCTCTTCGCGATCGTCGCCCTCCTTTATGTCGCCCTGACGCTGGGTGGCCCCAAGGCGGCGACGCCAGGAATGCGGCTCGCCGGCGTCACCATCCGCTCGACGGATGGCGAGCGCATTGGCGCCATCATCGCTTCGGCGCATGCCCTTCTGTTCTGGTTCTCGGTCTCGATCCTGACGCCGCTGGTGCTGCTGGTCGGGCTGTTTTCGAACCGCAAGCGCCTGCTGCACGACATGCTGCTCGGCACCGTGATCATGAATGTCGATCCGCTGGCGCGCACCCGGCGCTGATCCCGCGCATTTCGCACTTGGCTTCGACGGACAACGTACTATCGTCTGTCGAAGCATATCGTCCGGGCCCTTCGCGCCATGACCCAGCACTCCACCGAAACGCCGCAGTTCTTCCTGACGGCGCCCTCGCCTTGCCCCTACCTCCCCGGCCAGATGGAACGGAAGGTGTTCACGCACCTGGTGGGTGAAAAGGCCTCCGCGCTCAACGAGATCCTGACCCAGGGCGGCTTCCGGCGCAGCCAGAACATCGCCTACCGGCCCGCCTGCGAGGCCTGCAAGGCGTGCGTGTCCGTGCGCGTTCCCGTCGAGGGATTCGCGATGACGAAGAGCTTCCGGCGCGTGCTGGACAAGAACCAGGACCTGATCGGCACCCGGGTTGACGCTGCGCCGACCTCGGAACAGTACTCGCTGTTCCGCGCCTATCTCGACGCTCGCCATGCCCAAGGCGGCATGGCCGACATGACCGTGCTCGACTACGCGATGATGGTCGAGGATACGCATGTCGACACGATGCTGGTCGAATACCGCTTCCGCGGCCCGGACACGGCATTGACCGGCCAGGGGGACGGCCCGCTGATCGCCACGGCGCTGACCGATCTGCTCTCCGACGGCCTGTCGATGGTCTATTCGTTCTACGAGCCCGACTATACCGACCGCTCGCTCGGCACGCTGATGATCCTCGACCATATCCGCCGCGCGCGGCGCATGGGGCTGCCCTACGTCTATCTCGGCTACTGGGTCGAGGGATCGCGCAAGATGGCCTACAAGGCCCGCTTCAAGCCGCAGGAACATCTCGGGCCGCGCGGCTGGGAACCGGCGGCCTAGTCGCCGGCCCCTTTCTCCCTCCCCCTTGTGGGGAGGGCCGGGGTGGTGGCACCACCTCGATAGCGGGAATTGGGACGACACAGACCCACTTGGATAGGCGGAGCCGGTACCCCCTCCCTAGCCCTCCCCCCAGGGGGAGGGAATTTCCAAGTTCCCTTGCGCGCGAAGGAGCTACGGCCCTTACCGCAGCTGCGGCGTGCCGAAGCTGTTGGTCTTCGGGAACTTGTCCGGCGGCAGCCGGCCCGCCTGGCCGCGCTCGGCGACCCAGGGTTTTAGCTCCTCGGCGGTCCGCGTGTAGCTCCGTCCGGACGAGTCCATCCAGGTCAGGCCCTCGGCGGCCGAGAAGGTCCTGACGTCGGACGGCCCGCCGTCCTTGTAGCGCTGCAGGCGGACGCCCTTGCCGCGCGTCATCTCCGGCAGCTGCTCCGCCGGGAAAATCAGGAATTTGCGGTTCTGGCCGATGATGGCGACGAAATCGCCGCCCGCCTCGACGCAGATCCGCGCCTCCTCGGTGCCGTCGACGTTCAGCACCTGCTTGCCCTTGCGGGTATTGGCGATGACCTCCGTCTCCGGCACGACGAAGCCGCGCCCGTCCGTCGAGGCCAGCAGCAGCTTGCGGCCGGGCTTGTGCACGAAGACGGTGACGATGTCCTGCGCGTTGTCCATGTCGACCATCAGGCGGATCGGCTCGCCATGGCCGCGGCCGCCGGGCAGCTTGTCGGCGCCGAGCGTGTAGAACTTGCCGCCGGTGGAGAAGACCAGCAGCTTGTCCGTCGTCTCGGCATGCAACGCGAGCTTCAGCCCGTCATCGGCCTTGAAGGTCAAGGTCGACGTGTCGGTCACGTGGCCCTTGAGCGCGCGGATCCAGCCCTTCTCGGAGACGACCACGGTGATCGGCTCGCGCTCGATCATCGACTGCTGGATATCCTCGACGTCATGTTCCGGCGCATCGGCGAAGCCGGTACGGCGCTTGCCGAGCGGCGTGTCGGGCCCGAAGGTCTTGCGGACCTCCTTCACCTGCCAGGCCACCGTCTGCCACTGCTTTTCCTCGGAGCCGAGCAGCGCCTCGATCTGCTCCATCTCGGCCGACAGCGAGTCGTGCTCCTTGCGGATCTCGAATTCCTCGAGCTTGCGCAGCGAACGCAGCCGCATGTTCAGGATCGAGTCGGCCTGCAGCTCGGTGAGCGAGAAGGTCCGCATCAACTCCTGCTTCGGATCATCCTCATAGCGGATGATCCGGATCACCTCGTCGAGGTTCAGATAGGCGACGAGGTAGCCATCCAGCACTTCCAGGCGGTGCTTGATCTGCGCCAGCCGGTAGGCGGAGCGACGCACCAGCACCTCGCGGCGATGCTCCAGCCACTCCTTCAGCACCTCGGCGAGGTTCATCACCTTCGGCACGACGCCCTTGGAGAGGACGTTCATGTTGAGCGAGATGCGGCTCTCGAGCTCGGTCAGCTTGAAGAGCGATTCCATCAGCAGCGCAGCGTCGACCGTGCGGGCGCGCGGCTCCAGCACGACGCGGATGTCCTCGGCCGACTCGTCGCGGACATCGGCCAGCAGCGGCACCTTCCGCGTCTGGATCAGCTCGGCGATCTTCTCGATCAGGCGCGACTTCTGCACCTGATAGGGGATCTCGGTGACGACGATCTGGTAGGTGCCGCGGCCTTGATCCTCGACATGCCAGCGGGCGCGGACGCGGAAGCCGCCCTTGCCGGTCCGGTATGCCTCGGTGATCTGGGCGCGGTTGTCGACGATGATGCCGCCCGTCGGCAGGTCCGGCCCCTGGACGTGCTGGACAAGGTCCTCGGCCGTCGCGTCGGGGTTCTTGATCAGCAGCAGGGCCGCGTCGCAGAGCTCGGCGATGTTGTGCGGCGGCACCGAGGTCGCCATGCCGACGGCGATGCCCGAGGTGCCGTTGGCGAGCAGGTTCGGAATGCTCGCCGGCAGGACCACCGGTTCCTTGAGGTCGCCGGAATAGTTCTCGCGGAAGTCGATCGCGTCTTCGTCGATGCCTTCGAGCAGCATCTGCGCGACTTCGGTCATGCGCGCTTCGGTGTAGCGGTAGGCCGCCGCGCCATCGCCGTCGATGTTGCCGAAATTGCCCTGGCCGTCGACGAGCGGATAGCGCGACGAGAAATCCTGGGCGAGGCGCACGAGCGCGTCGTAGATCGACTGGTCGCCATGCGGATGGAACGAGCCCATCACGTCGCCGACGATCTTGGCCGACTTCTTGAAGGCCGCGTCGGGGCTGAGGCGCAGCAGATGCATGCCGTAGAGGATGCGGCGGTGAACGGGCTTCAGCCCGTCCCGCGCGTCCGGCAGCGCCCGCCCCATGATCGTGGAGAGAGCATAGGCGAGATAGCGCTCTTCAAGCGCCTCGCGGAGATTGATGCTTTCGACATGGCCGCCCGACGGCGGAATCAGCGCTTTTCCCATGCTTGATGGGAGTATCCGCTGCGCATCCCCGATTCAAGGAAAAGCGGCGGACTGCCGCCATTTCACGCAGGCCTGTGGTGCGCGTGCCAGTGCCAGGCGATGTCGATCCGACGCGGGATCCAAACCTTCTCCTTGGCGAGCACGTAGTCGATGAAGCGCGCCAGCGCCGCGGCGCGGCCGGGCCGGCCGACGAGACGGCAATGCAGCCCGACGCTCATCATCTTCGGCGAACCCTGCTCGCCTTCCTCGTAGAGCACGTCAAAGGCGTCCTTCAGATAGGTGAAGAACTGGTCGCCCGCATTGAAGCCCTGCGGCGTCGCAAACCGCATGTCGTTGGTTTCGAGCGTGTAGGGAATGATCAGGTGCGGGCCGTTCGGTCCCTTGATCCAGTAGGGCAGGTCGTCGGCGTAACTATCTGAGGTATAGAGGAAACCACCCTCCTCCATCAGGATCTTGAGCGTGTTGTCGGACGGCTTGCCCTGGTAGAAGCCGAGCGGCCGGGAACCCGCCACCTCGGTGTGCAGGCGGATCGCCTCGTGGATGTGGCGGCGCTCCTCCTCCTCGGAGAAGTCCTTGTATTCGAGCCAGCGCAGGCCATGGCTCGCGAGTTCCCAATCCGCCTCCTTCATCGCAGCGACGGCTTCCGGATTGCGCGCCATCGCCTGCGTGACGCCGTAGCAGGTCACCGGCACGCGCCGGCTGGTGAACATCCGCCAGAGCCGCCAGAAGCCGGCGCGGGAGCCGTACTCGTAGATCGACTCCATGTTGAGATTGCGCTGGCCGACCCAGGGCTGGGCCCCGACGATCTCGGAGAGCAGCGATTCCGAGGCCTTGTCACCATCGAGGATGCTGCTCTCGCCGCCTTCCTCGTAGTTGACGACGAACTGCACCGCGACATTGGCGCCGCCCGGCCACTTCGGATCGGGCGGGTTGCGGCCATAACCGATCAGGTCACGCGGATAGGATGTCGTCATGCTGGTCCCGCTCTTGGCGAATGGCTCTTAGCTAGTGGCTCTTGGCGAATGGTTATCGCCCGAGAAGCGGCGGCGGCGGCTCGTGGCTGGAAAACTGGATTCACAGCGTTAACGCGCCCCGCCGATTCACGCGGCGTTAACCTACATGGCCCAGAATCTAAACAATTGGTAGCGACGCCTGCTGCCGCCCGTCCGAAGGAGGACCGAATGCAGATCGCGCACCCGCAGTTCCAGGCCACCAGCCTCCCCGCAGACGACCCGCGCTTCATGGCGGCCCTCGACCTGCAGATCGCGCAGATGCGCCGCGTTCTCGAACTGATGGCTCCGAACGCTGCCGACGCCATCGATGGCGCCTTCGCCCATGTTCCCTATGACGAGCGCATGCAGGCCGTCGCCAGCCACGGCTGACGCCAAGCCCTTTCCCAATTGAAGAAGCCGGTGGGCGGGCCCACCGGCTTTTCTTTTGCTAGATGCTGTCGCCGATTTCGGTCTCGGCCGATCCGGCAGCCGCTGCCTGATCCTCGCGTCGATGCTTCTTCCAGGCGCGCCAGCCGATCGGCAAGGCCGCCAGATAGATGAAGGCGCCCGCCGCCAGCAGATGCCACGGGTAGCTCAACAGCGAAGCGGCCAAAACCACCACCAGCACGAAAAGCGGCAGGACGGCCTCGCGCGGCACGCGGGCGCCGAACTTCTTGCCGGACCAGGTCGGCAGCCGGCTGACCATCAGCAGCCCGACCGCGATGGTGTAGACGAGCACCAGCGGAGCCGTGAAGCTGTTGTGCGGCAGGTCGAGATATTCGAGATAGACCGGAAGCAGGACGATCAAGGCACCCGCAGGCGCCGGCACGCCGACGAAGAAATTCGCCTGCCAGTCCGGCTTGTTCGGGTTGTCGATCGAGACGTTGAACCGCGCCAGCCGCAATGCCGCGCAGATGGCGAAGACAAGCGCCGCGATCCAGCCGAGCGATCGCACCTCGTCCAGCGTCCAGACATAGAGCAGGATCGCCGGCGCGACGCCGAAATTGACGAAGTCCGTCAGCGAATCGAGCTCGGCGCCGAAGCGCGAGGTCGAACGCAGCAGCCGCGCCACCCGCCCGTCGATGCCGTCGAGCACCGCCGCGATGACGATCATCGAGATCGCCTCGCCATAGCGCGCCTCGATCGCCATGCGGATCGCCGTCAGTCCGGCGCAGAGCGCCAGAAGCGTCACGAGGTTGGGCAGGATCATCCGGATCGGAATCTGCCGCACCTGGCGCAGGCGTGGACGATGGCCGCCCTCGTCATCCGGATCGAAGGGCGGGAAGATCGTCTCCATGTCAGTCGACCCGAACGCCGGTGATCGCGCCGCCCTGGCCGAAGCGGGCCAGCACCGTCTCGCCGGCGACGGCGGGCTGGCCCTCGGCCACGAGCGGCACGGCGCCTTCGGGCAGGTAGACGTCGAGACGCGAGCCGAAGCGGATCAGGCCGTAGCGCTCGCCGGCGGCCAGCTGCGATCCCTCGCGGGTGAAGCAGACGATGCGGCGCGCGACGAGGCCGGCGATCTGCACGACGCCCAGCTTGCCGTGGACGCCGTCGATGACGAGGCCGTTGCGCTCATTGTCCTCGCTCGCCTTGTCCAGCTCGGCATTCAGGAACTTGCCAGGCTTGTAGGCGATGCGGTGCACGCTGCCGGCGACCGGTGCGCGGTTCACGTGGCAGTTGAACACGTTCATGAAGACGGAGATCCGCACGCGCGGCGCCGTTCCCAGCTCGAGCTCCGGCGGCGGCACGACGGGGCCGACCGCCGAAACCCGGCCGTCGGCAGGGCTGATCACCAGATCCGGGTCGATCGGCGTCACCCGCGACGGATCGCGGAAGAAATAGACGCACCACGCCGTCACGATCAGACCGAGCCAGAACAGCGGTCCCCACAGCCAGCCCAGGAAGAGCGTGACGAAGGCGAGGATCGCGATGAAGGGGTAGCCCTCGCGGTGGATCGGCACGAAGTTCGCCCGGATCGATTTCAGCACAGAATCCATGCCTTGCCCTGTCTCCTTGGATAAGCAGCGGTTCGGTAGATCACGGATAGGCCGAAGTGTGAAGCCGGACTAGCCAACCGTCTCCAGTTCCGCCTTCGGTCCACGCGTCACGACGCCCAGCGTATCGGTCTCCTGGACCTGCCGCAGCCGCTCGGCCGCCTCGTCGGCTTCGCGCTGCCGATCCCACATGGAGGCATAGAGTCCGCCAAGCCGCATCAGCGTGTCGTGGTTGCCGCGCTCCAGGATCTGGCCGGCTTCGAGCACGATGATTTCGTCGGCCGTCACAACTGTGGACAGACGGTGCGCGATCACGAGCGTGGTGCGTCCCGATGACACCCGGTCGAGTGCGCCCTGAATCTCCCGCTCGGTATGCGTGTCGAGCGCCGACGTCGCCTCGTCCAGCACCAGGATGGGCGGCGCCTTCAGAATCGTACGGGCAATCGCCACGCGCTGCTTCTCGCCGCCCGAGAGCTTCAGGCCGCGCTCGCCGACCTCCGAATCATAGCCATCCGGCAGCGCCTCGATGAAGTTCCCGATCTGGGCCATCCGCGCCGCCTCGTACACTTCCTCCATGGTGGCGCTCGGCCGGCCATAGCGGATGTTGTAGGCGATCGTGTCGTTGAACAGCACCGTATCCTGCGGGACCATGCCGATCACGGCGCGCACGCTTGTCTGCTGAACGTCTCGGATGTCGACGCCGTCAATGGTGATGCGACCCGCCGTGACATCGTAGAAACGGAACAGCAGGCGCGAGATCGTCGACTTGCCGGCGCCGGAGGGGCCGACGATGGCGACCGTCTTGCCGGCGGGCACCTCGAAGTCGACGCCCTTCAGGATCTCACGCTGCGGATCGTAGTGGAACGACACGTTCTCGAAACGGACCGTGCCTTCCGAAACCGCAAGCGCCGGCGCGCCTGCCTTGTCCTGCACCTCCTCCGGCATGTCGAGCAGGCGGAACATGGCCTCGACGTCGGCCAGGCCCTGCTTCAGCTCGCGATAGACGGTGCCGATGAAGTTGAGCGGGAACGACAGCTGGATGAGCAGCGCGTTGATCATGACGAAATCGCCGATCGTCTGCTCGCCGCGCATGATCGCCATGCCGCTGAGCGCCATGCAGACCGTCATGCCCGTCGTGAAGATCACCGTCTGGCCGAAGTTCAGCCAGGCGAGCGACGTCCAGGTCTTGATCGAGGCGGCCTCGTAACGCGCCAGCGACTTGTCGTAGCGCGCCGCCTCCATCGCCTCGTTGCCGAAATACTTCACCGTCTCGTAGTTGAGCAGCGAGTCGACCGCCTTCGAGTTGGCGTCCGTGTCGGAGGCGTTCATCTCGCGGCGGATGGCGATGCGCCAGTTGGAGGCGACCACCGTGAACCAGACATAGGCGACGATGGTCAGCGAGATGACGATGACATAGGAGAAATTGAACTGCCAGGCGATGACGACGGCCGCCAGCAGGAACTCAAGCAGGGTCGGGAACGTGTTCAGGATGATGTGGTCGACGATCGAGTCGATGCCCTTCATCCCGTGGTCCATCGTCCGCGACAGGCCGCCGGTGCGGCGCTGCAGATGGAAGCGCAGCGACAGCCGGTGCATGTGCACGAAGGCGCGGTGACCGAGCTTGCGGATCGCGTTCTCGCTGACGCGCGCGAACAGCGCATCGCGCAGCTGGTTGAAGGCATTGAGCAGGATGCGGCCGACGCCATAGGCGATGACGAGCATGATCGGCGCGGCGACGATCAAGGCGAAGCCCGACTTGTCGCCGGCGGCATTCGCGGGCGAGACGAGCGCGTCGGTCGCCCATTTGTAGAGGAAGGGGATGCAGACGGTCAGGACCTTGGCCAGCACCAGGATGACCAGGGCGCCGGCAACGCGTACCTTCAAGTCGGTCCGGTCCTTCGGCCAGATATAGGGCCAGAGGGCGGCGATGGTGGAGAACGCCGTGGCGTCTCGTTCTTCGACCGGCGGGTTCTTGCCCGCCTTCGGCTCGGCGCTGTTGGTCGCGCTCATTGGACGTATCTCCAGATTGGCTGCCGTCGCGCATCCCGCGCAACGTCAAATCCGCGCCGGAAGGCTCTTCCGGGCGCGGATTTCAAGGGACGCGCGGCGGCGCGCCCCGACACATGTGGTGGCTGTCGTTCAGTTAGTCCAGTTGGAGTCCCCGGCCGGCAGAACGAAGGTCTGGCCCGGGTAGATCAGATGTGGACTGCGGATCTGATCGTGATTGGCTTCATAGATGGTGGAATAGCGGATACCGCGGCCGTAGAGCCGGCGCGAGATCGTCCAGAGATTGTCGCCGCGACGGATGATGACGCTCTGCGGCGCCGGAACGTTGCCGTCCGCCGACGCGCCGCTGCCGCCGCTGCCCGTCGCCACGACCGGCGCCAGCATCGCCACGTCCTCGGTGCGCTCGAACGGAACCTCGGCGCGCTCGACGACCTTGCCGGACCCGTCGGCCTCGACCTGGTCGGCGCGAACGATGCGACGGCCGGGCTCGACCGTGCGCTTGGTCTCCAGCAGCCAGCGGCCGTTCTCTTCCGGCTTCGCCTCGCCAACCAGCTTGTCGTCCATGTAGACGCGCACCGGCGCCTTGGACTTGGCCGATCCGGCGACAAAGAGCTTGCCGTCCTCGACTTCGACCGCGTCGACCGTGACCTTGGGTTCGGTCGCGGGTGCGGAAGCGTCGGCCGTCGTCGCAGCCTTGTCGGCGGGCGCCCCCGCCTCGGCCGCCGGCTTACCGTCCGTGGAAGCCGGCGTCTGCGAGCCGGCGCCCTGCCCAGCCTCGGCGGCAACCTTCTGGCCGGCATCGGCGGCATTGCCTTCAGCCTGCGCGGTCGCCGTGCCGGCGCCCGCCTGTTCTTCGGCCGGCGCGGCCTTGTCCCCGGACGGGGCGGCCCCTGCGGCAGCGGGAGTTGCGGCTTCGGAAGAGGATCCAGCATCCGGCTTGGCCTGATCCGACGCCGCGGCGGCCACCTGCTGCTCGCCCGGCGCAGCCGGCTTCTGCAGCACCTTGCTTGCCGTCTCGGGCGTGTTCAGCACCACCAGTGCCTCGCCCTTGCCGGGCTCCTGCACATGCACGGCCACGCTCTGCTCGGAGAGCGTTTCGACCTTCTTGTCGGCTGACGTCGTGCGGATCGAGAGGTCGTGCGTGCCCGGGGCGAGCGGCTTCTCGATCGCCATGGCCCACTCGCCGCGCTCGTTCGCCTCGGCGGTCGCGACCGTCGACGAACCATCGAGCAGTTCAACCTTGGACTGCGGCGCGGCCAGGCCGGCGACCACGGTCTCACCGGTCGGCTCGACGCGGACGATATCGAAGCTCGGAACGGCACCTTCGGCCGGAACCTCGGCCTTCTGCTCCGCTCCGGCGCCAGGCTTGGCCGCGGCGCTCTCGCCTTCGGCGGCAGTGCCAGTCTCGGCGGCCTTTGCGGCTTCCGGCGCCTTGTCGGCATTCGCGGTCGGATCGGCCGGCGCCTTGGCATCGGCCGGAGGCGCGCTCGCTTCCTGCTCGGGGGCGGACGCCTTGTCGGTTGTCGGCTTGGCAATCAGGCCGTAGTACCCCCCGACCAGGATCGCAGCGACGGCGACGATGCCGGCGACGCGAGCAGATGTCTTGGGTCCGGGAGGTGTCTGCTCAGCCATGAATGCTCAAACCTGTCGCTCAAAACGGAACGTCGTTTCGCGTCCCGCGCCCGAGGGCCTGTTTCCCCTGCCGGTTGCCGATTCCTCGGTGTTCCCGGCCTATTCTCCGCCTTGTTATACCCGCTTTCAAGGACGCCACAAGGCGACGAAACCGCAGTTTCCAAGGCACTGCGGCAGATTGGCCGCAGCTTGACGGTCGCCCGCCCCGGATGCGAGGAAGGCGTCATGACCGAGCTTTCTTCGATTTGCGTCTATTGCGGCTCGTCCGCGGGTGACGACCCGATCTACGCGGCATCCGCCGAGCATCTTGGCCAGGCGATGGGCGAGGCCGGCATCGGTCTCGTCTATGGCGGCGGCGCCATCGGCCTGATGGGCATCACCGCCCGCTCGGTGATGGCGGCCGGCGGCCACGTGACCGGAATCATCCCGCAGTTCCTCAAGGAGCGCGAGGTGATGCTCGAGACGGCGCACGAGCTCGTCGTCACCAACGACATGCATGAGCGCAAGCGGCTGATGTTCGAGCAGTCCGACGCGTTCGTCGCGCTGCCCGGCGGCATTGGCACACTCGAGGAACTGGTCGAGATGATGACCTGGGCGCAGCTCGGCCGGCACCGGAAGCCGGTCCTGATCGCCAACATCAATGGCTTCTGGGACCCGCTGATCGCGCTGCTCCGGCACATGTCGTCGGCCGGCTTCATCCGCAGTGGATTCGAGGTCAGCTACCTCGTCGCCGACAGCGCCGCCGACATCCTGCCGAAGCTCCGGAAAGCGAGCGCCGAGGCCGCTGCCCCCGCGCTCGCCATCGAGCCCATGCCGATCGCTGATCTCTGAGGCCGGAAGGCGGCCTCCGAGAGAGGGCACGTCCCGTCACCCCTCCCTGAGGGAGAGGTGACGGAAGCGCGTCCACGGGGCAGCCTCACCCATGCGCCGGCTTGGCGCCCGACTTGATCAGCTTGTAGATGATCGAGTCGTGCAGCGCCTCGAACGAGGCGTCGACCACGTTTTCCGATACGCCGATCGTCATCCAGCTCTCGCCGGCGCCGTCGCGCGTCTCGATCAGGACGCGGGTGACCGCCTCGGTGCCGCCATTCAGGATGCGGACCTTGTAGTCGATCAGCTCGAGGTCCGAGATGATATCCTGGTAGACGCCGAGGTCCTTGCGCAGCGCGCGGTCGAGCGCGTTGACGGGGCCATTGCCCTCCTCGACGGTCAGCAATCGGGCGCCGCCGACGATGAGCTTCACAACGGCCTCCGAGACCGAGATCTGCTTGCCGACCGCGTTGAAGCGGCGCTCGACGGTGACGTGGAAGCTCTCGACGGTGAAATAGTCCGGGACGCTGCCGAGCGTGCGGCGAGCCAGGAGCTCGAAGGACGCGTCGGCGCCCTCGTAGGAATACCCGACCGCCTCACGCTCCTTGACCTCGGCCAGCAACGCGTCGAGCCGGCGATCGGCCTTGTCGACCGTGATGCCGAGGCGCGACAGCTCGGCCAGCAGGTTGGAGCGGCCGGCCTGGTCGGAGACGAGCACGCGGCGGTGATTGCCGACCAGCTCCGGCTTCACATGCTCGTAGGTGCTGGGATCCTTGACGATCGCCGAAGCATGGATGCCGGCCTTGGTCGCGAAGGCGGAAGCGCCGACATAAGGCGCCTGCCGGTTGGGGGCGCGGTTGACGATCTCGTCGAAGCGATGCGACAGCGCGGTAAGCCCCTTCAGGCCCTCGGCCGTGACGCCGATCTCGAAGCGGTCCGCATAGGCCGGCTTCAGCATCAGCGTCGGGATGATCGAGGTCAGGTTGGCGTTGCCGCAGCGCTCGCCGATGCCGTTCAGCGTGCCCTGGATCTGGCGCGCGCCGCCTCGGACGGCGGCCAGCGAATTGGCGACCGCCTGCTCGGTGTCGTTGTGCGCATGCACGCCGAGATGATCGCCGGGGATCGTCTTCGCGACCTCGCGGACGATCGCCTCGACTTCCTCCGGCAGCGTGCCGCCATTGGTCTCGCAGAGCACGACCCAGCGCGCGCCGGCGTCATAGGCGGCCTTGGCGCAGGCCAGCGCATAGGTCGGGTTCGCCTTGTAGCCGTCAAAGAAGTGCTCGCAATCGACGAGCGCTTCCTTGCCGGCCTTCACGGCGGCCTCGACCGACTGGCGGATGCCCTCGAGGTTTTCCTCCTCGGTCGCCCCGAGCGCCACCTTGACCTGGTAGTCCCAGCTCTTGGCGACGAAGCAGATCGCGTCCGAGGCCGAGGCGAGCAGCGTGTTGATGCCGGGATCGTTGGAGAGGCTGACCCCTGCCCGCTTGGTCATGCCGAAGGCGGTGAACTTCGCCCGGTTCGTCCGCTTCTCGGTGAAGAAGCGGGTGTCGGTCGGATTGGCGCCAGGATAGCCGCCCTCGACATAGTCGACACCGAGCTGGTCGAGCAGCCCGGCGATCAGCACCTTGTCCTCGACCGAGAAGTCGACGCCGTTCGTCTGGGCCCCGTCGCGCAGGGTCGTATCGAAGAGGTAAAGTCGCTCTTTCGTCATTCTGCGTCTTCTTCCGGTGCGGCCTTGCGATCCCAGGTCGTCCAGAACTCGCCGGTGACCTCGTCCTTGCCGTCGATGATGACCAGCCCCATCGCGTCGAGCTGCTTGCGGATCGCGTCGGCCTTGGCGAAGTCCTTGGCCTCGCGCGCCGCAATGCGGTCGGCGATCAACTGTTCGATCAGGTCTTCGTCGAGCGGAATGCTGGTCATCGTGGTGTCTTTCTGTTGGCAGCGCGCTTCAACGCGCGCGTGAACTCTGGCGCGGGGCAGTGGGGCGGTCGCGACGAACGAGGCGGCCTGAAGCTGTGTCGACAACAACACCCTCCCCCCTCATCCCTGCGAAAGCAGGGATCCATTCAGCGGGAGCCTTGGGTATTGAAGTCACTACCTTGCCAACCTCGATGAACCCAGCGGCATGGATCCCTGCTTTCGCAGGGATGACGGCGAGCGTGGTGCCGGCGCCGGAGCCAACCGCAACGGCGTCGGAAAAGGCAGAGACGACGACCGCCCTCACCGCTTCACTTCCCATGTCGTGACGATCTCACCGGTCGCCGGGTCCTTGGCGTCCTTGAGCGCGATGCCCATGCCGTCGAGCTCGGCGCGGATGCGGTCAGCCTCGGCGAAGTTCTTCGCGCGGCGGGCCTCGAGGCGGGCAGCGATGAAAGCGAGGATCTCGCTCTCGGCCGGGACGTCGCTCGCCTCCTGCCCATAGCCATAGATCTCGTCCGCCGCCTCGCCGGCCCAGAGGCCGAGGAAGCGCATGGCGCGCGACAGCTTGATCGCCGCCTCGCGATCGCCCTTCTGCCGTGCCCAACCGGCCATCAAGGCCTTGGCTTCGGAGAAGTACAGATCGTCGGCGAGCACGGCGGCCAGCTCGGCCGGCGGCTCGTCGCTCTCATCCAGCCCGGCGACGAGGTCGATCCAGTCGGCGAGCTGCTTGCGCGCCTCGACCAGGCGCTCCGCCGTGAAGTCGATCGGCTGGCGGTAATGCGTCGTCAGCATGGCGAAGCGCAGGACATAACCGTGCCAGATCGTCGAGCCGAAATCGCCCGTCTCCAGCAGCTCGCGGATGGTGACGAAGTTGCCGAGGCTCTTCGACATCTTCTCGCCTTCGACCTGCAGGAAGCCGTTATGCATCCAGATATTGGCCATGCGCGACGAGCCGAAGGCGCAGCAAGACTGCGCGATCTCGTTCTCGTGGTGCGGGAAGACCAGGTCGATGCCGCCGCCATGGATGTCGAAGGTGTTCTTCTGCGGATCGTCGCAGGAAAGCCCGCCGCCAAATGGCTCCAGCAGCTTCGCCATCGACATGGCCGAGCACTCGATGTGCCAGCCCGGACGGCCCCTGCCGTCGATGCCGGCCGGCGACGGCCAGCCCGGCTCGTTGTCGGCTGACGGCTTCCAGAGCACGAAGTCCATCGGCTCTTTCTTGTAAGGCGCTACGTCGACTCGTGCCCCGGCCAGCATCTCGTCGAGCGAGCGGCGCGCCAGCGCGCCATAGCGCGGCAGCTTGCCGTTCAGCGCGTCCATCGCCGAGGGCGAGAACAGCACGTGCCCTTCCGCGACATAGGCAACGCCGAGCCGGACGAGGCGCTCGATCATCGCCTTCATGCCGTCGATATGCTCGGTGGCGCGAGGCTGCTCGCTCGGCGGGAGGCAGCCAAGGGCGGCGACGTCGGCCTGGAACTGGGCGTCGGTCTTCTCCGTGACGAGGCGGATCGCCTCGTTCAGCGGCAGATCGGGATGGTCGACGGCGGCGCGCGCGTTGATCTTGTCGTCGACGTCCGTGATGTTGCGGACATAGGTGACGTGGTCCGGCCCGTAGACATGGCGCAGAAGGCGATACAGCACGTCGAAGACGATGACGGGCCGCGCATTGCCGATATGGGCGAAGTCGTAGACCGTCGGCCCGCAGACATACATGCGGACATGCGGCTTGCCCGTCGCGGGATCGTGGAAGAGCGGGTTGAGCTCGTCCTTTTCCTTCGTCAGCGTATTGTAGAGGCGCAGCGTCATTGATCGATCCCGATGAACAAAAGCCCGCCGGCCGGGGCGTTCGTCTCTATCGGAATGGAACAGAGGAACGGCCTCAGCCAGCGCGTGCTAGCCGGTAATAATCCCGCAGCAGTAAATGCCGTTGAAACGCGGAAAAGCCGTCATGCGAGCGTGATGACGGAATTCGGCCGTAGCGTCAAGGCGGGAAGATGGCGGCGGCGCGCCGATACGGTGACCAAACCGCTAAGATCGGGACAATTTTAATCAATTCGCAAGAATTCCGAACGATATCTGAACGCAGGTTTCAGGTCGGGTTCAGCTGTGGGGGCGCAGGATCCCGCCATCGATTTGGGCCTTTTGGAGTACCGCGTCATGGCCACTCGTTCGTTCTTCGCCGTCACCTTCTTTGCCACACTCGTCGGCATCGGCCTCGCCGAGCTCGTCCAGCGCCCGTCCCATTCGGAAATCCGCGACGCCCGCGCTTCAGCCGTCAGCCTGTGCATGACCAAGGGCATCGCCTGCGGTGCGACACGTTCGGGCTACGCCGCTTTCTGATACCGCTTCGCTCGCGTCGCCTGCTCTGATCGGTTAGGACGGTTCACGGCAGCGGAAGCAGCCGTCAACTCGAATAATCCGCAGGCAGGGTCATGACCGAAAACAGCACGGTGGGCGCCGATCTCGACGAGAGCGCGCTTTTCTTTCATCGCTTCCCGCAGCCGGGAAAGCTGGAGATCCGGGCGACCAAGCCGCTCGGCAATCAGCGCGATCTGGCACTCGCCTATTCTCCGGGCGTCGCCGCCCCCTGCCTCGCCATTGAAGCCGACCCCGCCAAGGCCTTCGACTACACGTCGCGGGGCAATCTGGTCGCCGTCATCTCGAACGGAACCGCCGTGCTCGGCCTCGGTGCCATCGGCGCCCTCGCCTCGAAGCCGGTGATGGAAGGCAAGGCCGTCCTCTTCAAG
>JAEWAD010000440.1 GCA_023391905.1 Pseudomonadota bacterium
TCGAGGCTTCGCTGACGCGAAGCACCTCAGGATGATGACGGAGGCAGTCAATCGGCCTGAAGGCCCGGATGCAGCACCGCCGGGCCGATTGCGCGGTCCGGCGGTGCACGCTAAAGCGTGCGCATGACCCACGCACCCGTCACCGTCCGCTTCGCGCCGTCGCCGACCGGCTATCTGCACATCGGCAATGCGCGCCCCGCGCTCTACAACTGGCTGTTCGCGCTGAAGGCCGGCGGGCAATTCATCCTGCGGCTGGACGACACCGATCGCGAGCGCTCGAAAGAGGAATATGCCGAGGCGATCCGGCGCGATCTCGGCTGGCTCGGCATCGCGCCGCACCGCTTCGAGCGCCAGTCGCTCAGAACGGATGCCTATGACGCAGCGGTCGCGAAGTTGAAGCAGGCCGGTCGGCTCTATGCCTGCTACGAGACGGCGGAAGAACTCGACCGCAAGCGCAAGCGCCAGCAGGCGCGCGGTCTGCCGCCGGTCTATGACCGCGCCGGCTTGAAGCTGACCGACGCGGATCGGGGAAAGCTGGAGGCCGAGGGTCGCAGGCCGCATTGGCGCTTCAAGCTCGACGAGAGCGTCGGCCATGTCACCTGGGACGATTTGGTACGCGGGGCCCAGACGGTCGACATCGCCTCGCTCTCCGATCCCGTGCTGGTGCGCGAGGACGGCACCTATCTCTACACGCTGCCCTCCGTCGTCGACGACGCCGACATGGGCGTGACCCACATCATCCGCGGCGACGACCACGTCACCAATACCGGCGTGCAGCTGCAGCTGTTCGAGGCGCTCGGCGCGGCCGCACCCGTGTTCGGCCATCACAACACGCTGACGACGGCGACGGGCGAGGGGCTGTCGAAACGCTCCGGCGCGCTGTCGCTCGGCTCGCTGCGCGAGGCCGGCTACGAGCCGATGTCGGTCAATTCGCTCGCGGTGCTGATCGGCACCTCGGCGCCGGTCGAGCCGGTCGTCGATCTTCCGACGCTCGCCGGCATGGTCGATCTCTCCATGGTCTCGAAGGCGCCGGCGAAGTTCGATCCCGCCGATCTCGACGGGCTCAACGCCAAGCTGCTGCACGCCAAGCGTTATGCCGAGATTTCCGAGCGGCTCGCCGCGCTCGGCGTCGCCGGCGGCGAGGATTTCTGGAATGCCGTGCGCGGCAATCTTGTCCGCCTGAAGGATGCCGTCGACTGGTGGCAGGTCGTCACCGGGCCGGTGGCGCCGCATGCGGCCGCCGACGCGGACGAAGCGGCCTTCATCGGCACAGCGGCGACGCTGCTGCCGGAAGGCACGCTGGATGGCCAGAGCTGGAAGCTCTGGACCGATGCGGTCAAGGCTGCGACCGGGCGCAAGGGCAGGGCGCTGTTCATGCCGCTGCGCCAGGCGCTGACCGGGCTCGACCATGGGCCGGAGCTGGCGGCGCTGCTGCCGCTGATCGGCCGTGACGCCGCCGTCGCGCGGCTTCAGGCCGTGACGGCCCCGGCTGGCTGAGGTCCTTACTCTCCCTGAGGGAAGCCTTCGCACAGCGCCGGCGAGGCTCCGCCGTCATCCCGGCGAAGGCCGGGATCCAGACGCACCGACCCATGGCCCGAAGGCCGGGCCTCGGCTTTCCCCGCCCGTGTTTATGGGCCCCGGCCTCCGCCGGGGCGACGCGCTCCTGCCTCAGCAGTATGAGGCAGGAGACGTGGGCTCCCTCTACAGGAAGCCGCGCGCGAGGGCCGGGGCGGCGCTGGGCGCCGCCGGCAGCTGCGGCAGCAGCAGCGCGTTGACGACGTGGTAGACGTCCGGGCGTCCGGGCCAGACCGTGCCGGCCTCGGAGAGATCGGCGGCCAGCTGGTGCTTCCAGGTGCCGCGCTCCTGCTCGACGAAATGCAGCGCCGCATGGTCCCAGAGCTTGCGGTACCAGCGCTCGTAGAGCGGATCGCCGGTGACGGCGCCGAGCAGCGCCGCCGCCGCGACACCCTCGCAGAGCGACCAGTGCAAGCGCGCGTCGGTGACGACCTTGCCCTCGAAATCGGTGGTGTAGACGAAGCCGTCATGGCCATCGACCGACCAGCCATAGGTGACGGCGTGGTTGAACAGCGCGATCGACGCCTCGCGCAGCCAGGCCGGCGGATTGGCGAGCGACGCCTCGACATGCAGAAGCAGGCGCGACCATTCCAGCCAGTGGCCGACGGTCGAGCCATAGGGGCGGAACGGATGGGCGCGGTCGTCGGTGTTGTACTCCGGCACCGGCTTCCAGTCGGGGTCGAAATGCTCCGGCAGGAACCAGTTGTGGCTGCGGGCCGCGCCGTTGATCAGCCGGTTCGCCATCGACAGCGCCCGGTCGTACCAGACCGGGTCGCCCGAGGTGTCGCCGGCGGCGAGGCAGGCCTCGACCAGGTGCATGTTCGAGTTGGCGCCGCGGTAGTTTTCCGGATCGGAGAAGTCGTCCGCGAAGGATTCGCGCGACATGCCGGCTTCCTCGTCCCAGAAATGCTTCAGGAACACTGCCTGGGCGCGCTCGAACAGCTCGCGACCGCGTGGCCGGCCCGCCTCGGTCGCCGAGGAGCCGGCGAGCAGCACGAAGGCATGGGCATAGGCTTCCTTGCGGCCGGCGATCGGGCCGCCGGCCGGGCTCAGCGCCGAGAACCAGCCGTCATTCTGCTTGTCGTGGAAGATGCCGAGCAGCGCCTCGATGCCATGGTCGACCAGCGGGCCGGTGCCGGGAATGCCGCGCAGATGCGCCAGCGCCGCGACATGGGTCTTGCGGCAGGTGAGGTAGAGTTCGCGCGGACGGGTCAGGTCGCTGGTGCCGTCCTCGAGCAGGTAGCCGAAGCCGCCGGCTTCGAGCCGTGCGCCGTGCATGAAGCGGATCAGGCGACGGAACTGGTCGTCCAGCCAGTCGCAATGGGACGGCGTGGCGAGCCAGGGCGGCGTGGCGGTCGATGTCATCCTATTCCTCTCCCAGATGGTCCACGGCCGGATCGCTGCCGGATGGGCCAGGATCGGATGGACTCGTTGCAGTTCTTCTCGGCAGGCATGCCGCTTCGCGCGCCGACATGCGACGGCGGCGCTAGTTGAACACCGAGTCGACCGG
>JAEWAD010000474.1 GCA_023391905.1 Pseudomonadota bacterium
TCTTAAGACACGGGAGAGTAGGTCGCTGCCAGGCCTGCAAAGCACAGAAATCTCGACAAAATTCTCCTCACGAAACCAATCCAAAAAGCCCCGACCGGACACAATCCGGCGGGGCTTTTTGTCGTTCTGAACCCGGCAATACCGCGAAACCAGACGCAGGTGGCCGGGAAGGCGCAAGCGCAGCGAAAGGGCAGGGCTCGCGCACGAGAAACCAGCCCCCGAACGCCCCGAGCGCCATGCGCCGCCCGGCCACAGCCGCAACCGCCCAAGCCCGCGCCGCCGAAAAAAAACGCGGGCTCCTCATCGGCCCCGCAGCAAGCGCACGCAACAGGGCCAAGCAGCGCGGACCCGAACCTCAAGGCAAAGCGCCCAATCCCCGTCGCGCAACGTGACACGCTCAACTCGACGCCTCCGACGCCGACAAAACCCCGGCAGCCGTCGGAACATCCGTGAACAGATGCGTCACGTACCCACCGCGAAGCGCCGCCAGAATCCCAAGCACCTTCTCGGAGCCGCACGAAACCAGCATCCCCACCGACAGACCACGCATCCGCGACGGAACCAGACCAATCATCCGAGCGTCCAGCGGACCAACAAGATGGTCGCCAAAACCGTCAATGAAACGGCTGCAGATCAGCCCGACGGCGCCGCGGGCGCGATAATCGGCGAGATTGTCGAGATCGGCGATGCCGCTCGAAACGATGTGGCTGTCGGCATTGCAGGACCCGACGGCGAACAGGACCTTGTTGATCCGCGCCTGTTCCTTGAGCTGGTCCGCGATGACGCGCTCCTGCGCCAGCGCTTCGGCCATGGCCTGGCTCGAGACGATCGCCGGCACGTGCAGGTTGACGCAGCGGCCGCCGAAGGCGGCAGCGATGCGCGAGGCGCAGCTTTCGGAATCGAAGCCATAGGGCGAGTTCACCGCGCCGACCAGCTGTACGACGGTGAGGTCCGCGATCGGCCGCGGCGCGATCCGCTCCGACAAGGTGAACACGGTCTGGCCCCAGGCGACGCCCAGCGTGTCGCCTGGCTCGAGCAGGTCGGGAAGCGCCCGCGCCGCGATATGGGCGACGCGCTCGAGGGAACCGCCGTCGCCGGGCGCGAGCTGCACGTCGGCAAGGTCGAAGCGTTCCTTCAGCGCCTGGGCATAGTGGTGACGGGCGAAGCTCTTCGGATCGAGGCGGACCTCGACGATGCCGCGTTCGCGCGCGCTCTGCAGATAGCCGACGACCGAACTGCGCGAGACGCCGAGAAGGTCGGCGATCTCGCTCTGGTTCCGGTCCTCGTAATAATAGAGCCAGGCCGCCTCGAGGATGAGGTCTTCCTGCTGGCGGGGTGGCCGACCCGACGCCGGCCTCGATCGCGGTGCCAATTGCTTCCTGTCCTGGCCGGTGAGCCCGGCCTGCCATGAGGCGCCCGTCAGACGAGCGCTTCCTCGTTCTTCCCCATCAGCGTGAAGAGAAGGATAAGCGGCAAGAACGTCAACAGGATCAAGATGCTTCCGAGCGCCGAGGCGACGCCGAAATTGCCGTTCACCACCTCGTTGAAGATCTCGATCGAGACCGTGATGGTCGAGCCCGACTGCAGGATCAACGTGGCCGAGAGCTCGCGGATCGTGTTCGACCAGGTGAGCAGCACGCCGGAGAGGATCGCCATCGAGAGCAGCGGAACCGTGACGCGGGCGAAGGTCGCGGCCGGACCCGCGCCGAGATTGACCGAGGCTTCCTCCGTGTCGCGCGACAATTGCTGCAGCGCGCTGACCGACGCGCGGACCGAGAAGGGCAGGCGGCGGATGAAATAGGCCATGATCAGGATCAGCGCCGTGCCGGTCAGGGCGAAGGGCGGATAGTGGTAGGTCACGACCAGGCCGACGCCGAGCACGATTCCGGGCACCGCGTAGGAGAACATGACGATCGTGTCGAGCAGCGCGCTGATGCGGCCCGGCCGGCGAACGATGATGTAGGCGATCAGCGTGCCGATGACGGCGCAGGCGAGCGTCGCCGTGCTGGTGAACAGGATGGTGTTCCAGAGCGGCCGCGCGAGCGTGCCGGTGATGCGACGATAGTTCTCCAGGCTGAGCTCTGCCGTGAGCACCGGCCCGTTCGCCTTGAGGAACGAGGAGATGACGATGTTGACGAGCGGCAGGATCGCGATCGCCATCAGGAGATAGACGTAGCCTGCCGCGAGCATCCGCTTCAGCGGCGGTGGCTCCTGCATGGTGAGTGGCCGGATGGCGGCGGTCGCGTGCGAGAAGCGCGCCGACAGCCAGCGTTGCAGCAGCAGCGCTGCCGTGGTGACCGCGAGCAGAAGCACGGAGAGCGTGCTGGCCAGCACTGGCTGACCGCCGAAATCATTGACGAACTCGCCATAGATCAGGAGCGGCAGGACGCGGAATTTCTCACCCAGGATCAGCGGCGTGCCGAGATCGGTGAAGGCGGCGACGAAGACCAGCAGGGCTGCGGTGGTGATCGAGGGCAGCAGCAGCGGCGCGATCACTTTCATGAAGGTGGCGAATTCGCCGGAGCCGAGATTGCGGGCGGCGTCCTCGACGCTCTGGTCGATCGACTTCAGCCCCGACGACACCAGCAGGAACACGAACGGGAAATATTGCAGCGTGAAGACGAAGATGATGCCCGGCGCGCCGTAGATCGACGGTAGCGATATGCCGTATTCGGCGAAGAAGCGGGTCAGCACGCCGCTGCGGCCGAGCAGGATCACCCAGGAATAGGAACCGATGAAGGGCGGCGAGACGAAGGTCAGCACGACCACGGTCTTGATCAGGCTGCGCGCCCAGATGTTGTAGCGGCTGACGAAATAGGCGGCCGGAATGCCGACCAGCAGCGCCAGGATCGTGGCGCTGATCGAGACGATGAACGAGTTGATCAGCGAGCGGTAGTAATACGGCTCGGAGAAGAACATCGCGTAATTGTCGAACAGACTGCGCCCGGCCTCGGTGCCGGAGAAGCTGAGGCCGATGATGTTGTAGACCGGCAGCAGCAGCAGCAGCGTGGTGAGGCCGAGCGCGACGACCGTCACCATCGGCCAGAAATCGAACAGCCGGCCGAGCGCGGCGCCGAGCCGGCCGGTCGGATCCTCGGAGCGGGTCGCCGTGCTCATGCGCCGGCCTCCGGCTGGAAGGTTCGTACCGCATGGGGCGGAACGCTGAGCCGCAAGGCGCTGCCCAGTGTCGGCATCGCCATGTCGCGGCGGCCCGGCAGGGCGACGGTGAGCGGCTTGTCGGCGCCGATATCGACCATCAGCTTGACGGCGCCGCCGAGGAACTGGATGTCGCCGACCGTGCCGGCGAGCGACGGCTCGGAGCCGTTCGACGCGTCGGCGATGTCAATGTCCTGCGGCCGGATCGAGACGATGCAGGCGCGCCCGTCGCCGGTGGTCGTGGATGCTCCGCGCAGGCGGCCGCCGCCAGCCAACTCGATGATGGCGCCGCCATCCGCCTCGCGCCCCAGCACCGTGCCGGGCAGGAGGTTGTTCTCGCCGATGAAGCCGGCGACGAACAGCGTCTGCGGCTCCGCATAGATGCGGTGCGGCACGTCGAGCTGCTCGACCCGGCCGCGGCTCATCACGGCGATGCGGTCGGACATCAGGAGCGCTTCCTCCTGATCATGCGTCACATAGATGGTCGTCACGCCGACCTGGCGCTGCAGGCTGCGGATCTCGGCTCTGAGATGCATGCGCATTTCGGTGTCGAGATTGGAGAGCGGCTCGTCCATCAGCAGCACGTCGGGCTGGATCACCATGGCGCGGGCGAGCACGACGCGCTGCTGCTGGCCGCCGGAGAGTTCGCGCGGGCGTCGATGCGCCAGATGGCCGAGGCGTACCAGCTCGAGCATGCGCTTCACCTCGCGCTCGATCTCGGCCTTGCCGCGGCGCCGCGCGCGCAGGCCATAGGCGATGTTGTCGAACACGGTGAGGTGCGGAAAGATCGCGTAGTTCTGGAACACCATGCCGGTGTTGCGCTGATGCGGCGGCACGTGGTCGATGACCTTGCCGCCGAAGCGGATGTGCCCCGAGGTCTGGCGCATGAAGCCGGCGATCATCCTGAGCAGCGTGGTCTTGCCGCAGCCGGACGAGCCGAGCAGGGTGAAGAACTCGCCCTTGGCGATGTCGAAGCTGACAGCGTCGACGGCGGTCGTGTCGCCGAAGCGCTTGGTGACGGAATCGATCGTGACGGAAGTGGTCATCGCGCGTCCTGATGGCGAGGGCGTTGTCGGGCGAATGGCAGCCGGTTCACGTCATGCGACGCGGTTCAACCGGGATAAGGGCCGCATGGCCGGAGGCTGGCGTCGCTTTCGGGAGAGGCGGGCGGCGAGGCACCGCGCCGGCCGTTCCCTGCTGAAACCGAACGCTGAATGATTGTGCGCCGGCTGTTCGCGTTCTCTCACGCGAACCGGAATCCCTTCCCTCGAAACGCTCTCGCGACGCCGGGCGGAAGGGAAGCGCGGGCCGCCGTGTGGC
>JAEWAD010000510.1 GCA_023391905.1 Pseudomonadota bacterium
CTCGTCCTCGGCGATCTTGCGCAGGATGCGGCGCATGATCTTGCCGGACCGGGTCTTCGGCAGGCCCGGCGCGAACTGGATCATGTCCGGCGAGGCGATCGGGCCGATCTCCGTCCGCACCCAGACCACCAGCGCCTTGCGCAGCTCGTCGCTCGGCTGCACGCCCGCCATCAGCGTGACATAGGCATAGATGCCCTGCCCCTTGATGTCGTGCGGATAGCCGACCACGGCGGCTTCCGAGACGTCCTCATGCGCGACCAGCGCGCTCTCGACCTCGGCGGTGCCCATGCGGTGGCCGGACACGTTCAGCACGTCGTCGACGCGGCCCGTGATCCAGTAGTAGCCATCGGCATCGCGACGGCAGCCGTCGCCGGTGAAGTAGGCGTTCTTGTAGGTGGAGAAATAGGTCTCCATGAAGCGCGCATGGTCACCGAAGATGGTGCGCATCTGTCCCGGCCAGGAATCGGTCAGGATCAGGTTGCCCTCGGCGACGCCCTCCAGCACCTTGCCCTCGCCGTCGACGATGGCCGGCTTGACGCCAAAGAAGGGCAGCGTCGCCGAGCCCGGCTTCTGGGCGATGGCGCCCGGCAGCGGCGTGATCAGGATGCCGCCGGTCTCGGTCTGCCACCAGGTGTCGACGATCGGGCAGCGATCGTCGCCGACGACGCGGTGATACCACTCCCACGCTTCCGGGTTGATCGGCTCGCCGACCGAGCCGAGCAGGCGGAGCGAAGCGCGCGAGGTCTTCTTCACCGGCGCGTCGCCGGCCTGCATCAGGGCGCGGATCGCCGTCGGCGCCGTGTAGAAGATGTTGACCTTGTGCTTGTCGATCACGTCCCAGAAGCGGGAATTGGTCGGATAGCTCGGCACGCCCTCGAACATCAGCGTCGTGGCGCCGTTCGAGAGCGGGCCGTAGACGATGTAGGAGTGGCCGGTGACCCAGCCGACGTCGGCGGTGCACCAGTAGATGTCGCCGTCGCGGTAGTCGAACACCTTGCTGTGCGTCAGCGAGGCATAGACCAGGTAGCCGCCGGTGGTGTGCAGCACGCCCTTCGGCTTGCCGGTCGAGCCGGAGGTGTAGAGGATGAAGAGCGGATCCTCGGCGCCCATCGCCTCGGGCTCGCAATATTGCGGCACCAGCTTGGCGAGATCGGCGTAGAGGAAATCGCGGCCGGCCTGCATCGGGACATTGGCGAAGGTGCGCTGGACGACGATCGTCCGCACATCGCCGCCGAGCTTGGCCAGCGCCGCGTCGACATTGGCCTTCAACGGGATCTTCTTGCCGGCGCGCAGGCCCTCGTCCGCCGTGATCACCAGATTGGAAGCGCAATCCTGGATGCGGCCCGCGAGGCTGTCGGGCGAGAAGCCGCCGAACACCACCGAATGCACGGCGCCGATGCGCGTGCAGGCGAGCATCGCGAAGGCCGTCTCGGGGATCATCGGCATGTAGATGGTGATGCGGTCACCCTTCTTCGCGCCCATCTCCTTGAGCACGTTGGCGAACACGTTCACCTGCTCGGAGAGCTCGCGATAGGTGATCGAGCGGCTCTCCGACGGGTCGTCTCCCTCCCACAGGATCGCGACCTGGTCGCCGCGCGTCGCGAGATGCCGGTCGACGCAATTGGCCGAAACGTTGAGAACGCCATCCTCGAACCACTGGATCGAGACGTTGCCCGGCGCGAACGAGGTGTTCTTGACCTTGGTGAACGGCTTGATCCAGTCGATCCGCTTGGCCTGATCGGCCCAGAAGCCATCCGGATCCGCGACCGAGCGCTCATACATGGCGCGATAGGTCGGCTCGTCGATCTGCGCGTTCTTCGCCCAGTCATCCGAGACCGGATAGATCTTGTCTTCCATCGTCTTTCCTCCCTGGCAGCGCCGCGCGAAGCGAAGCGCGCCGTGATACCGCGGCGCATTATGCGAATCCCGGGCGGCCGGGCAAGGCAGACTAGAAAAGTTCGGAAAAGCCGAGCTGCAGCACCCGCACCCGCTTCGTCGCGGCATCTTCGAGCGCGGGATGGACCGGAACCTCGTAGACGGCGCGGTCGCGGCGGCCCGTCACGGGCGCATAGGCGCGGTCCGGATCGCCGGCGAGGACCGTCACGCCGGCGCGGGCAACCCGTTCCAGCCAGGGCAGCAGGCGGGCCGCGAAGCCGCGATCATAGAAGACGTCGCCGGCGAGCAGCACGTCGACATCCGCCAGGTCGTCGCCGATCCGGTCGGCCCGCTGCGCCTCGATCGCGGCGCCGTTCGCAGCCGCGTTCAACGCGATCGCCGCGACGGCGAAGGGATCGATGTCGACGGCCGCGACATGGGCGGCGCCGGCCTGGGCCGCGGCGATCGCCACCAGCCCGGAGCCGGAGGCGAAATCGAGCACACGCCTTTCGCGCACGGTTTCCGGATGATCGAGGATGTAGCGCGCCAGCCCCTGCCCGCCGGCCCAGGCGAAGGCCCAGAAGGGCGGCGGCAGGTCTTCCCGGTCGAGCGTCGCCTCGGTCAGGTGCCACAGCGCGGTCGCCTCGTCGGCCTGGTGCAGACGGATCTCCGGAACGAACGCGACCGGCGAAAGCCGGGTCTGCTCTTCGATGAAGCGCGCGGGGTCGGCGATCAAGCCGGGCTCAGATCGAGGCCGGGTCGAGCCCGCAGAGCTCGCAGATGAGCTTCCAGTGTTCATCGCTCACCGGCTGCACGGAAAGGCGCGAATTGCTGACCAGCGGCATGCCGTCGAGGCGGGGTTCGGCCTTGGCCGCCTCCAGCGTGTAGGGCTTCGCGACCGGCCGCACGGCGCGCAGGTCGACGCATTCCCAGCGGCCCGAATCATCGGTCGAATCGGGGTGGGCAAGCTTGGCCACCTCGACGATCCCGACAATCTCCTTGCCGATGTTGGAATGGTAGAAGAAGCCGCGATCGCCGAGTTGCATGGCGCGCATGTTGTTGCGCGCCTGGTAGTTGCGGACCCCGTCCCACTCCTGGCCGGCGGCGCCCTTCTTCGTCAGATCGTCGAAGGAAAACACGTCGGGTTCGGACTTGAAGAGCCAATAGGCCATGGGACGCTCCGGGTCGAAATTGGAAAGAAGGCTGACGCGGCCGGATCAGGCCGGCTTGCCGACGGCCCAGCGCCACGGGCGCACCACGGTCTCCTTGAACAGGTTCGCCTTGGCATAGGGATCGCCGGCGAGGATGGCGCGCGCCGCGGCCTCGTCCTCGGCCTCGACGATCAGCAGCGAGCCGCACATGTCGCCGCTCGCGTCCAGGAACGGTCCGGCGATCGCCACGCCGGCTTCCTTCAGCCACTCGATATGGGCGGGACGGTTCTCCATACGAACCGGCAGGCCGTCGTCCTTGTCGGTGAGAATGGCGACGAAATGCATGAAATCCTCCTGAAGCGTTTTCGAGCGAAGTGGATACCGGTTCGCGTGAAGAAAACGCGATCGAACAAAGGGTTGGCGTCGTTCCGCGTTTCCAGGAAGCACGGAGCGGTTCTGGAATTGCGGCGGCAAGTTAGGCGGCGTGCCTCCGCGCGTAAAGGGTATGGCTGAACGCAGGCGTTGAAAGGGCCGCGAGCGGCCCCGTCAACCGTCAGTCGACCTCGCGCTTCAGCGGCCGCAGCATCAGAGCCTCGGCGGCGGCATCGACCGAGAGCTTCCCCTCGAGAATGGCGGCGACCGCCTCGGTGATCGGCATCGGCACGCCGAGACTGCGGGCGAGATCGCGCGCCACCGGCGCGGTGGCGGCGCCCTCGGCCAGCGCCGGCGGCAGCGGCGCACCGCTGCCGAGCGCATGGCCATAGGCGAAATTGCGCGATTGCAGCGACGAGCAGGTGAGCACCAGGTCGCCGAGGCCGGAAAGGCCCATCAGCGTCTCCGGCAGCGCGCCCATCGCCTCGCCGAGGCGGCGGATCTCGGCGAAACCGCGCGCGATCAGCGCCGCGCTGGCGCTGGCGCCGAGCGCCCGGCCGGCGACGACGCCGACGGCGATCGCCAGCACGTTCTTGAAGGCGCCGCCGATCTCGACGCCGAGCACGTCGGTCTCGGCATAGGGGCGGAAACTCGACGAGCCGAGCGCATGGCAGAGCGCCATGGCGAGCCTCAAATCCGGCGCGGCGACGGTGACGGCGGTCGGCAGGCCGCGCGCCACGTCGGTGGCGAAGCTCGGGCCGGAGAGCACGACCGGCGCCGCCGGCGGCAGCGCCTCGCTCAGCACCTCGCTCATGCGCCGGGCCGTGCCCTTCTCGAGCCCCTTGGCGCAGAGCACGACCGGCGTGTCCTCGGCGATCGCGCCGAGATGGCCGGCAACCTCGCGCACCGTCTGGGCGGGCGTCGCGAGCAGGATCGCGTCGGCGGTGACGATGTCGGCGATCCGCCCGGTGATGCGCATCGATTCCGGCAGCACGACGCCGGGAAGATGCGCGACGTTCTCGCGCCGCTCCGCCATCCCGGCCACGTCGCGGCCCCAGAGCGTCACTTGCCTTCCGGCGCGGTGCGCCGCGAGCGCCAGCGCCGTGCCCCAGGCACCCGCGCCGACGACGGCGATGTGGTCGATCGTCATCCTGCAGTCTCCAGCGCCGGCAGATGGTCGAGCAGCGCGTCCAGTTCGCCGAACAGCGCCTCGCCGAGCGGCAGCGTCAGCCAGAACAGCGCGAAGCGGATCGGCGGGCCGCCCGCGTCCGGATGCATTTCCATCTGTTCCCAGGTCTCGGCGAAGTCGCCTTCGAGCGGCAGGTGGAAGAACCAGCGCCGATGCTGCCGCGCGGGGCCGTCCGGCGGCGCATAGCCATAAGCGCGCTCGCCGAGCAGCACCATCCGCTCCGGCGCGACCAGCCCGGTCTCCTCCAGGAATTCGCGCCGGGCCGCCTGCTCGGGCGTCTCGCCCGGCTCCATCGTGCCGCCGGGGACCTGGATGCCGTATTCGGGAAAATCGGGCTCGCGGAAGACCAAGAGCCGTCCGCGCCATGTCGCGTAGAGCACGACCTTGCTCTTGCGGATGATGGCGGCGTCGCTCACGCCTTCGCTCCCTTCTGGCCCGAGCCGATCATCGGCGCGGCGAGCTGGTCGAGCGGCCAGCGCGGCCGCGCCGGGGCGGAAAGATCATCGACGAGATCCAGCGCCAGCCTCTCCGCTCCCGCCCAGGCGATCATCGCGCCATTATCGGTGCAGAGCGCGTGCGGCGGCGCAATCAGCCGGAAACCGCGCGCGGAAAGCTCGGTGTCGAGACCGGCGCGCAGAGCCTTGTTGGCGGCGACGCCGCCGGCAACCACCAGAACCGGTTCGGTGATATCGGGAAACTCGGAGCGGAAGCGGTCGAGCGCATGGCCGACGCGATCGCGCACCACGGCCGTCACCGTGCGCTGGAAGGCGGCGCAGAGATCGTCGACATCGGCGTCGGAGAGCGGCGCGACCGCCTCGGCCTCGACGCGGAGCGCCGTCTTCAGGCCGGAGAAGGAGAAATCGCAGCCGGGCCGGCCGGCCATGGGGCGCGGCAGCGCGAAGCGGTCGGGATTGCCGCGCGAAGCGGCACGCTCCACCGCCGGGCCGCCCGGATAGGGCAGCCCCAGCAGCTTCGCCGTCTTGTCGAAGGCCTCGCCGAGCGCGTCGTCGATCGTCGTGCCCCAGCGCTCATACTCGCCGATGCCGCGCACCAGCAGGATCTGGGTGTGGCCGCCGGAGACGAGCAGCAGCAGATAGGGGAAGGCGACACCGTCCGTGAGCCGCGCCGTCAGCGCGTGCCCTTCGAGATGATTGACCGCGACCAGCGGCTTGCCGGCGGCGAGCGCCAGCGCCTTCGCCGTCGTCAGCCCGACGATGACGCCGCCGATCAGGCCCGGCCCGGCCGTCGCCGCCACCGCGTCGAGATCGGCGAATCCGATTCCGGCCTCGTCCATCGCCGCCTGCACCACGCGGTCGAGCGCCTCGACATGGGCGCGCGCGGCGATCTCCGGCACGACGCCGCCGAACGCGGCGTGATCGTCGATCTGCGACAGCACGACATTGGAGCGGATGGTGCCGCGCCCGTCGGCGTCGCGCGTCACCACGGACGCCGCCGTTTCGTCGCAGCTCGTCTCGATACCGAGGACCAGAACGGAAGAACCTGTCACCGGGGCCTTTCGCCGCGCGTTTCGCGGCTTGCTTGCGGATGGGCGCGTCGTGGCTAGACTGGCGCCGAAATTCTGCCCTGACGGGCGTCTCCCGACAGGCCCTAACATCCGGACCCGATCCCGTGCAATCCGCAGCCTCGCTTCCCCTCCTCCGCATCGGCACGCGTGGCAGCCCGCTGGCGCTCGCCCAGGCGCATGAGACGCGCGCCCGCCTCGCCGTCGCGCACGGCCTCGACGAGGCGGCGATGGAGATCGTCGTCATCAAGACATCGGGCGACCGCATCCAGGACCGCTCGCTGTCGGAGGCGGGCGGCAAGGGGCTCTTCACCAAGGAGCTGGAAGAGGCGCTGATCGACGGCCGCATCGACATCGCCGTGCATTCGTCCAAGGACGTGCCGACCTTCCTCCCCGAGGGGCTGACGCTGATCGCCTACCTGCCGCGCGAGGACGTGCGCGACGTATTCCTGTCGCCGGTCGCTCCTTCGCTGCGCGAGCTGCCGCAGGGCGCGCTTCTGGGCACCTCGTCGCTGCGCCGGCGCGCCATGGCGCTGCGGGTCCGCCCCGATCTCGTCGTCGTCGAGTTCCGCGGCAATGTGCAGACCCGTCTCGGCAAGCTCGAAAGTGGCGTCGCGCACGGCACGCTGCTGGCGCTCGCCGGCCTGCGCCGGCTCGGCCGCGCCGATCTCGCCACGTCGATCATCGAGCTCGACGATTTCCTCCCCGCCGTCGGCCAGGGCGCCGTCGCCGTCGAGGGCCGTGCCGACGATGTCCGCGTCCGCGAGCTGCTGGCCGCGATCAACGATCCCGCGACCGAGATCGCGCTCCGCGCCGAGCGCGCCTTCCTGACCCGGCTCGACGGCTCCTGCCGGACGCCGATCGGCGGGCTGGCGACGCTCGAAGGGGGCGACCTGCTGTTCCGCGGCATCGTGCTGTCGCCGGACGGAAGGAAGTCGGAGGAGACCCGCATGACCGCTCCCGTCGCCGACGCCGAAACGCTCGGCACGGCGGCGGCGGACGCGCTGATCGCACGGGGCGGCAAGACCTTCTTCACGACCGGCTGAGGCACGCGATGCGGCTGCTCGTCACCCGGCCAGAACCCGAAGCGACGCGCACGGCGGAACGCCTGCGCGCCCTCGGCCACGAGCCGGTGATCGCGCCGATGCTCGAAACCGTCTTCCTCGACCCGATACTGCCGGCGATCGATCCGGCCGCGATCCTCGTCACCAGCCTGAACGGCGTGCGCGGCCTGACGCGCTGGACGCTGCCGGCCGGCTGGTTCGCTCTGCCGGTGCTGGCGGTCGGCGACCGCACGGCCGAGGCGGCCCGTGACGCCGGCTTCCGGGACGTCCGCTCCGCCGACGGCGACGGCGAGGCGCTCGCCACGCTGGCGATCGCGTCGCTCGATCCGAAGCGGGGACCGCTCTTCTATCCCGCGGCGACCGATCGCGCCGGCAATTGGCCGGACCGCCTCGCCGCCGCCGGCTTCACGGTGCGGCTCGTCGAGGCCTATCGCATGGATCCGGTGACGAACCTGGCCGATTCGGTCGTGACCGCGCTGCGCGAAGAGACGATCGACGGCATCCTCGCCTATTCGCCGCGCACCGCGAGCACGCTGTCGCGGGCCTTGAAGGCCGTCCAGCCGCCACTGCCGCTCGCCGACGTGGCTTTCTATGCCCTGTCGCCGAACGTCGCGGCCGCGCTCGATTTCGACCGCGTGATTGCGGCGAATGAGCCGACCGAGGACGCGCTGCTGGCGCTTCTGCCCTGAGGCATGGGAACATCCCGGAGAGGCGTCCGTTAACGCAATCGTCTATACTGGGTCGCAAGCGACCGACGAGATCGAGGGGACATGGCCGAAGACGACACCTTCAATCCGACAGGCGACAAGCCCGGACAGCGCCGCAAGCGACCGCCGGTCACCATCGACCTCGAGGCCGAGTCGAGCCAAGCGACGCCGCCTGCCGAGCCGGCTGCGGCGAGCCCGTCCGATGCGCCGGTCGCGGACGCTGCGCCGGAACCGCCAGTTTCCCCCCCTTACGAGCCGGAGGCCGGCGTGACGGCAAACGAAGCCGCTGAAGCCGCCGATCGCCCGAGCGCGGGCCGCTTCGTGATTCCCATCATCGCCGCGCTCGGCGGCGGCGTCGTCGGCGGCCTCGTCGTGGCGCTGCTGTCAAGCTCCACCGGCTCCGATCCGGTCGCGAGCGCCAGCCTCGATTCGCGCTTTGCCGCCGTCTCCGCGCGGCTCGACCGGATCGAGAAGGCCGAAACCCAGACGTCTGCCCCCACGATCGATCCCGCCCGCCTCGCCGGTCTCGAAAAGGAGATCGCGGCGCTGAAGGAGGCGGCGAGCCGGCCCACGCCGGAACCCGCAGCTCCCGCCGTATCCGCGCCGCCGGTCGATCTCGCACCGCTGGAAAGCCGGCTCGCCGCGCTCGAATCGCGCCCCGCGCCGACCACCGAGGCGCCGGTCGACCTGTCGCCGCTGCAATCGCGGCTGGACGCGCTGACCTCCCGCCTCGACGCCGTCGAGGCGCATCCGCCGGCCGACCCGAAGACCGAGGCCGCCGCCCGCGTCATCGCCGTCACGGCGCTGCGCCAGGCCGCGACCGGTTCCGGCCCCTTCGCCAC
>JAEWAD010000562.1 GCA_023391905.1 Pseudomonadota bacterium
CCCTTCCCGCTTCCGGCGACGGGCTCCGAATGGGGCTCCCCGCCAGCACGCGGCAGGATCAGCACGCCGCCCGCGAAGTATCCGATCGCGCAGCGGTCCCGCGCTGCAGAGGGGATGCAGCCCTCTACTTCCACGCCCCAAGATTGCATCGGGCGCGCAACTTTCGCATTAAAATCGATATCCGCGCGACAGAATGCGTGCACGCGGCGCCAAGCTCGGCTATACGCAGCGGCGATACTGCCAATGTCTGCGATACGACCGATCCGGGCTCCGCCGCGTCAAGCGGCGCCTCATGACCTTGCGGCATGAAGATTTCGCCCCCCGGACCGGCGTTGCCGGACCTCGTGGAGCCCATTTCGTCATGTCCTCAACTGCCACCGCGGCAGGCGCCCCTGCCGCACCCGCCAATTCACGCTCGCGGGTCATCCTCGCCAGCCTGATCGGCACCACGATCGAATTCTACGATTTCTACGTCTATGCCACCGCGGCCGTGCTGGTGTTCCCGCACCTGTTCTTCCCGGCTGGCAACGAGACCACCGCGCTTCTGAATTCCTTCGCCATCTTCGGCGCCGCCATGGTGGCGCGGCCGATCGGCGCCATCTTCTTCGGCCATCTCGGCGACAAGCGCGGCCGCAAGATCACCCTGGTCGGCGCGCTCTTGACCATGGGCATCGCCACCTTCCTGATCGGCCTGCTGCCGACCTACGCGATGGTCGGCTGGCTGGCGCCCGGCCTGCTCGTCATCCTGCGCCTCGCCCAGGGCTTCGCGCTCGGCGGCGAATGGAGCGGTGCGGCGCTGGTTGCGACCGAGAACGCCCCGCCCGGAAAACGCGCCATTTTCGGCACGTTCCCGCAGCTCGGCGCGCCGATCGGCTTCATCATCGCCAACGGCCTGTTCCTGATCATCGCGGCGCTGCTGCCCTCGGAAGATCCGTCGCGGCCGTCGACCGCCTTCCTCGAATGGGGCTGGCGCATCCCGTTCCTGTTCTCGATCGTCATGGTCGCCGTCGGCCTCTGGGTGCGCCTGAACCTGGTCGAGAGCGCCGCCTTCGAGAAGACGGTCGAGACCGGCAAGGTCCAGAAGGTGCCGCTCGCGGCCGCCTTCAAGCTGCACTGGCGCGAGCTGATCCTCGGCACGTTCTACATGCTGGCGACCTATGTGCTGTTCTACCTGATGACGACGTTCTCGCTCAGCTATGGCCGCGCCGCCGTCGACGCCGCGCTGCCCGGCCTCGGCTACGACTACCGCACCTTCGTCATGATGATGATCGTCGGCGTCGTCTTCTTCGGCATCTTCACGCTCGCCTCCGGCCCCTGGGCCGATCGCTGGGGCCGCCGCAAGACGCTGATCTGGATCACGCTCGCCATCATCCTGTTCGGCCTCGTCTGGGTGCCGATGCTGGCTGGCGGCACCTTCGGCGTCATGGCCTGGCTGATCATCGGCTTCACGCTGATGGGGATGACCTTCGGCCCGATGGGCGCGCTGCTGCCGGAACTGTTCCCGGCCAATGTCCGCTATACCGGCTCGGGCATCTCCTACAACGTGTCGTCGATCCTCGGCGCGGCGGTCGCGCCCTTCGTCGCCGTGGCGCTCTGGAGCTATGGCGGCGGCAGCCCGTTCTGGGTCGGCATCTACCTGTCGTCGATGGCGGTGCTGACGCTGATCGCGCTGCTCCTCGGCAAGGAAACCAAGGACGTCGACATCGACGCCTGAGCCGAGCCGGTCTGCACAACAAGACAAAGCCCGCGCGGAGCGATCCGCGCGGGCTTTTTCATGGCATTTACGACCCGCCCGGACGGCGGAACGGCGCGCCGTCGGGCTCAGGCCACCAACTGCCGCGCCGCCACGAAGAGCGGCATTATCCCGAGAAGCACGCGGACGGCGGTGTCGAGCACCCGCCCGGTCACGGGAAAGCCGACATTCGCAGCATCCGTATCCTCGTCATAGTCCGACGGACGTGGGTCCTCCTCGTTGCCATTGTCGGCATACCAGGCGGACGCGTGCGCGACGAGCGCCTCGAACACCGATTCAGGCGTCCGCTCGGTCATGCAGATCGCCTGCTCATATCCCTTCGCGCAGCGGGCCATCCAGTCTTCGTTCAGCCACCAGCAGCCGCCACAGACGGGCGGCGCGAGGTTGATGTTCTGCGGATAACCGTAATACTCGACCGATGTCGGACCGAACACGACGCAGGAGCGGACGTCGAAGCAACTTGCCAAATGAACGACGCCGGATTCGTTATCGACGTTGAGGCGGGCGTTCTGGACCACCGCAGCGAGCTCCCGCAGCGTCGTCGCCCCGATCAGGTTGATGTCGGCAGAAGGGATCGGCCGGCTCGTCACCGTCCCGATCTGCACGACGCAGAGATCTGGGAACAATGCCTTCATCCGCGCGATCACCTCGTCGAACCCGGCATAGACCTTGGTAGAAGTCACGGTGGCCCTGCCGAATTCCGCATCGAACCCGTTGTGGACCGTGATGTAGGGCCGCTCGGCCAGGCCGAACTTCTCCAGCGCGGTCGGATCGACGTCGAGCGGCAGGGTGTCGCCGCCATAGGCGATCCCTGCCATCGCCTGCAGGAAGGTTCGCCGGTCCAGTCCCATGAACGACGCGATCCGGCCCAGATGACCGTCGAGACGCGGATGATGCTGTATGCAGGGCTCGATCCGCGAACCGAACGCCTCAAGCTTGGCGCAGACATCGACCAGCTTTGGCGCGCGCGCAGTGATGTAGGCCCAGTCGGCGATGTCGGAATAGACCAAAGCGAACTGGGTTACATAGAGCGCCGCCGCATAGTCCGGCCTGAGACGCTCCCAGAGGATCTTCTCATCGCGGCATGTCACGTCCGCGTCGAGCGAGGCAAAGATCCAGGCGGCTGCCTCGCGCTTCGACGTGTATATGTCAAAGGCGAGCGGACCAACTGCGGCGAGCAGATCGCGGAGAAAACGCGCCGCCACGATGTGGTCGCCGATTCCTCCGGTGACCCGCACGGCGATCCGAACGGGAGTTTCGGGATCCTCATTCTGTCGCGCTTTAAGGAGTTCGCGCCGAAGACGCCGAGCATGCCTGGAAGCGGCAGAACGACGTGAAAACCGCCGCAGCTCTGCAGCCACTTTTGCGATTAACCCACTGCTCATCTCAAAGCACCGACGATCTGCGCCCCTGCAGCCATCTTGCGACAATATAGATCATATATTGTTAAATTTGAAAATCTAATTACTTTAGATCTGATGAGAATAAACTCTCCCTGTAGAGAGTACCCTCTGACCATGGCCCGATTGAGGATTCTGCTTCAGCGCGCCCGCGAGGCATTTCGGCCCGCGACCGGCGCTCCGACAACGCTGAAAGGCAGGAGAATCGATGGTGACGCTAATGGGCGCTTCTTGGTCCTTGTCATCAAGATCGATCACCTTGGCGACCTCGTCACCGCAGTTCCAGCGCTGCGGCGGCTTCGTGCCGCCTGGCCCGGCGCCGAGATCACACTGCTCTGCGCGGCCGGTCTAGCCGAGTTTGCCAGCTCTCTTGGCGTAGTCGACAGGGTTGTCGGCGCAGCCGCCTCTCCCAAAAATGGCAGCATGGCGCTGGTCGACGAGGCGGCCGTGTCGGCCCTGCGGCGGATCGACTTCGACGTCGCCATCGACCTTCGCCATGACGGCGATACCCGTCACCTGCTCTCGGCCTTCAGAGCGCGCTACCGTGCCGGCTTCGCCGCCCAGCGGGCTGCCGTCGACCTCGACATCGAGCTGCCGGAACTGGAGAAGACGGCCCGTCGCCGCGGCGCGCCGGGCATCAGCAACCGGTCCCGCCTCGCCATGCTGGTCGAAGCGGTCGTCCAGAGCATCGAGGTTCCCGGATGCCGCCCCCCCTTTGCCGCCACGCCCCCCCGTGCGAACGGATCTCAGACGGTCGCCATTGCGCCTGGCGCGCGCTCGCCGATCAAGCTGTGGCGTACGGACCACTGGATCGCGCTTTGCCGGCACCTCCTCGCCGCGGATTGCAGCATCATGCTTCTCGGTGATGCGCATGACCGCGCGCTCTGCGACGCCATCGAGCAGGGGCTGCCTGACGGAGCGCTGGCCAATCGTGCCGGCGAAATGAGCCTTTCCGAGACGACCGACGCGATCGCCGGCAGTACGCTCTTCGTGGGGCTCGATACCGGGCTTGCCCATATCGCGGCGGCGGCGGGAACCGCGTCCGTGGTGCTGTTCTCAGGTCATGCCGATCATCAGGTGTGGTCACCCAACGGCGCCGATGTAAGCGTGCTGCGCAACGAGGTTCCCTGTGCGCCCTGTCACGCAACGAAAATGCCCCAGTGCCTCTTCGACCACCGATGCATGGACCAGCTGCCGCTCGACTTCGTCTGGCAGGCAGCGTCTGCCAAACTGGGCAAAGCCCAGCGCGAGGGCACGGCTATGCAGCCGACGAAATAGTTGCGGCATCGGGGCCGGATCAAGCAAGCGATACACGGCCGCCCGACGAACAGCGTTCGGTAGTTCATGCGGCCGAACCAGGGCAGAACCTGATCGTGGGCACCCCGCGCCGGAAGGAATTCCGACCTTCAAAGCGCCCACAACAAGCTGTCCCGCTCACCCGAGCGGCGGCAGGCGTGCCTCGATCGCGGCGCGGCGCGGCTGCAGGAAGGCCGGCAGCTGCAGCGCCTGGCCGAGGCCCTCGGGCGTTTCGTCGACGGCGAAGCCCGGCCCGTCGGTCGCGATCTCGAACAGCACGCCGTTCGGCTCGCGGAAATAGACCGAGCGGAAATAGTCGCGGTTCTTTTGGGCCGTGGTGCGCAGGCCGTGGTTTTCGGCGAGCTTGCGCACCATCGCCGCCTGCTCGGCGTCGTCGGCCGCGCGGAAGGCGACGTGGTGCACCGTGCCGGCTCCGAGATGGCCGCGCGGAAAACCGCTTGCGACGCGCAGGTCGATCATCGCGCCGAGCTTGGCGTCGCCCGTCCGGTAGCGCGTCGTCGCGCCCTCGCGCCCGACCTCCACGAAGCCGAGGACATCGGAGAGGATGCCGCCGGTCGGCTCGCCCTGCTCCAGAAGCAGCGTGACCGCGTGGAAGCCGCGGATGGCGTAGTCCTTCGGGATCGTGCCCATCGCCCAGGCCGGCTCCTGCTCGGCGCCGGCAACGCCGACCAGCGCCAGCCGCATGCCATCGGGATCGCGGAACTCGAGGATGCTGTCGCCGAAGCGCCGCGTCGGCGCGTCGTGCAGCACGCCCTTTTCCAGGAGGCGCTGCGTCCAGTAGGCGATCGCCCCCTCGGGCACGCGGAAGGCGGTCTCGAAGGTCTCGCCGGCGCCGAGCCGGCCGGGCGCCGCCTGCTCCCACGGAAAGAAGGTCAGGATGGTGCCGGGATGGCCGGCCTCGTCGCCATAGTAGAAATGATAGGTGTTGGGGTCGTCGAAATTGACCGTCCGCTTGACGAGACGGAGCCCGAGCACCTCCGTGTAGAAGGCGAGATTGCGCCGCGCTGGGCCTGCGATGGCCGTGACGTGGTGAATGCCGTGGTGGTGCATGCCGATCTCCGATGCCGAACGGCGCGCGAAGCGGCGCCGCCGCCCTAAGATAGGCGTGGGCCGGCAGGGAAACCACCGCGATCGGGCCGGCACCCCTGCGCTTGTCCGGAAT
>JAEWAD010000571.1 GCA_023391905.1 Pseudomonadota bacterium
GCCATGGCCGGAATGGTCCATGCCGGGCTTCTCGCCGTCGGCTTTGTCTGGGCCGGGGGCGCCGATCGGCGACACGACCAGCTCGACCTCGACGGCGCCGGCCTTGGCGAAGGTCAGCGTCAGCGGCACGCTCTCGCCCTGCTTGAAGGGCGCCTTGGGCCGGATGAACATGACGTGGTAGCCGCCGGGCTCCAGCGTCAAGGTCTCGCCGGCCGGAATCTCCACGCCACCCTCGGCCGGGCGCATGGTCATCACGCCGTCCTCGGTCTTCATCAGGTGAAGCTCGGTCTTCTCGGACACGGTCGAGGCGACGGACACCAGCGTGTCGGCCTCGGTGCCGGTGTTCTTGATGGTCATGTAGCCACCGCCGACCCGCGCGCCGGGAGGCGTCGCCCGGGACCAGGGTTCGCTCACGACGATCGATCCTGCGGTGACATCAGCGAGCGCGGGCGTGGCCAGCGACGCGGCGAGAAGAAGCGAAAGGGCGAGATTCTTGATCATGTCGCAGAGATAGCGCCCCCTGATCTCGCTGAGAAGCGCGGCGGACTGCCGCGAGGGGAGGGCGGGCGGCTCAACCCTTCGGTGCGATGCCGTCGCCGAAGGCATTTCGCAGGGCACCGAGGCCGGTCTCGGAGAAGGCGATGACGCGGCCGGGCCCGCGCCGCGCCCAGCCGTTCGCGAGGATGCGGTCGAGGAGTGCCGCGCCCAGCGCGCCGCCGAGATGGCTGCGCCGCTCGCTCCAGTCGAGACAGGTCTTGCAGACGGGGCGCCGCGCCTTTTCCAGCCCGTCCATGTCGATGCCGAAATCGACGAAGAACGCGCGCCCCTCTGCCGGGACCGCGAGCGCGTCCTCGCCGGTGATCCGGCCGGCCCGCTTCAGCGTCGCGAGCAGGGCGACGCCGCGCTCGCCGGCGAGATGGTCGTAGCAGATGCGGGCGGTGCGGAGCTCGGCGTCCCGCGGGCCGGTGCGTACCCGTTTGGCGCCGGTGCGTTCGGCCAGCCCCATAAGGGCTTCCAGCACGCGGGCGACTTCGGGATCGGCGAGGCGGAAATAGCGGTGCCGGCCCTGGCGCTCGGCGGCAAGCAGGTTCGCCGCGTCCAGCCGCGCCAGATGGCTGCTGGCTGTCGGCAGGGTAACACCGGCGGCCTCGGCAAGTTCGCTCACCGTCAGGGCGCGGCCGTCCATCAGCGCCGTCAGCATGTTGGCGCGGGCGGGATCGCCGATCAGCGCGGCGACGGAAGCGATGACGGGGCCTTCCTTCATAGTTCGATGCTAGTCGAAGTGTCCGTGGTGATCAATGCGCTAGGCTTTGCCCGCAATCTGCAAGGAGCCTACCGATGATCACCTGTTTCATCCGCTACGAGATCGATCCGTTCCGGGTCGACGCGTTCGACGCCTATGCCCGCAACTGGGGGCAGGCGATCCCGCGCTGCGGCGCCGATCTGATCGGTTATTTCTCGCCGCAGGAGGGATCGAGCACCACGGCCTATGGCGTCTACAACATCGAGAGCCTCGCGGCCTACGAGGCCTATCGCGCCCGCCTGCGCGACGATCCGCTCGGCCGCGAGAACTACGAGTTTGCTCGCAAGGAGCAGTTCATCCGGCGCGAGGACCGGCTGTTCCTGCGGCTCGCCTCGGCGCCGCACGCGGCGCTGGTGAAGCCGTGATCGCCGTGATCTTCGAGGTCTGGCCGGCGGAAGGCGAGCGGCAGGCCTATCTGGATCTCGCCGCCGCGCTGAAAGCGGATCTGCAGGAGATGGACGGGTTCCTGTCGATCGAGCGCTTCGAGAGCCTCGCCGAGCCGGGCAAGCTGCTGTCGCTGTCGTTCTGGCGCGACGAAGAGGCGGTCAGGGCGTGGCGCAACCGGCCGGCGCATCGCGCAACGCAGGCGAAGGGCCGCGCCGGGGTCTTCAGCGGCTATCGGCTGCGCGTCGCGAGCGTGCTGCGGGACTACGGTCTCGATGATCGGGCGCAGGCGCCCGGCGACAGCCGCCAGGCGCATGATGCAAGGGAGGCCGAAGCCTAGAGCCTTTGTTGGATCGCGTTTTCTTCTCGCGAAGCGGTATCCGCTTCGCTCGAAAACGCTCTAGGCGCGGCGGAAGCCGGCTGCCTCGTCGCCGCGGCCGAGTGCCTCGAACACGGTCGCGACGATGCCGCGTGAGTCGAGGCCGCTGTCGGCGATCATCGCTTCCGGCTTGTCGTGGTCGACGAAATCGTCGCGCATGACGAGCGTGCGGATCTTCAGGCCGCGATCGAACGCGCCTGCGCCGGCGAGGAAGGCCAGCACCTGGCCGCCGAAGCCGCCGACGGCGCCTTCCTCGACCGTGATCACGACTTCGTGATTGCGGGCGAGGTCCAGGACCAGGTCCGTGTCGAGCGGCTTGGCGAAGCGCGCGTCGGCGACGGTGGTCGAAAGTCCGTAGGTGTCGAGTTCCTCGGCCGCCTTCAGCGCATCCTTGAGACGGGTGCCGAAGGAGAGGATCGCCACCTTGCTGCCCTGGCGCAGGATGCGGCCCTTGCCGATCGGCAGGATTTCGCCGCGCGCCGGCATGTCGATGCCGACGCCTTCGCCGCGCGGATAGCGGAAGGAGGAGGGGGCGTCGTCGATCGCCACCGAGGTGGCGATCATGTGCACCAGCTCGGCCTCGTCGGACGGGGCCATGACGATCATGCCGGGCAGCGCCGTCAGGAAGCCGGTGTCGAACGAGCCGGCATGGGTGGCGCCGTCGGCGCCGACGAAGCCGGCGCGGTCGATCGCGAAGCGCACGGGCAGCCTCTGGATCGCCACGTCGTGCACGATCTGGTCGTAGCCGCGCTGCAGGAAGGTCGAGTAGATGGCGCAGAACGGCTTGTAGCCTTCCGACGCTAGGCCGGCCGCGAAGGTGACGGCGTGCTGCTCGGCGATGCCGACGTCGAAGGTGCGCTTCGGGAAGGCCTGGCCGAACAGGTCGAGGCCCGTACCGGACGGCATCGCGGCCGTGACGGCGACGATCTTGTCGTCGGCTTCCGCTTCCTTGACCAGCGTTTCCGCGAAGACGCGGGTGTAGCTCGGCGCGTTCGGCGTCGCCTTGGCCTGCTTGCCGGTGATGACGTCGAAGCGGTTGACGCCGTGATATTTGTCGGCGGCGGCTTCCGCGGGTGCGTAGCCCTTGCCCTTCTGCGTCACGACATGGAGCAGGATCGGCCCCTCCGGCGCGTCGCGCAGATTGCGCAGGACCGGCAGCAGATGGTCGAGATTGTGGCCGTCGATTGGGCCGACATAGTAGAAGCCGAGCTCCTCGAACAGCGTGCCGCCGGTGAAGAAGCCGCGCGCATATTCCTCGGTCTGCTTGGCCTTCTCGTGCAGGAAGCGCGGCAGCTTGCTGGCCAGCTGCTTCGCCGCCTCGCGGAAAGAGCGATAGGTGCGGCCGGAGACGAGCCGCGCCAGATAGGCCGACATGGCGCCGACCGGCGGCGCGATCGACATGTCGTTGTCGTTCAGGATGACGATCAGGCGCGAGCGCTCCGCACCGGCATTGTTCATCGCCTCATAGGCCATGCCGGCCGACATCGCGCCGTCGCCGATCACGGCGATGACGTCGTTGCCTCCGCCCGCGAGATCGCGCCCGGCGGCCATGCCGAGCCCGGCCGAGATCGAGGTCGAGGAATGGGCGGCGCCGAAGGGGTCGTATTCGCTTTCCGAGCGCTTAGTGAAGCCGGAGAGGCCGCCCGGCTGGCGCAGCGTGCGGATGCGGTCGCGGCGTCCGGTCAGGATCTTGTGCGGATAGGCCTGATGGCCAACGTCCCAGATGATCCGGTCATCCGGGGTATTGAAGACATAGTGCAGCGCCACCGTCAGCTCGACGACGCCGAGGCCGGCGCCGAGATGGCCGCCGGTGATCGAAACCGCGTCGATGGTTTCGGCGCGAAGCTCCGCGGCCAGCTGCGCAAGCGCGCTCTCCGGCAGGTTGCGGAGGTCGGCGGGCGTGTCGACGGTATCGAGAAGGGGCGTATCGGTCTTGCCGGTCATCTATCGAGCATGTCTGTTACATGAACGGGCACGGTTACACGACCGGGCGACGGGAGGCAACGCGCGGAGCCGCGCAGGGGCGCGGCCAAATCCCGCGTGGTTGCGAACAGCGACGTGACCGCTACTGTGTCTGCCTGATTCATGCGAGGGGCAATGATGATCCGTCATACCGTCGTCTTCCGGCTGAAGCATGAGAAGGGCTCTGCTGCGGAGAGGTCTTTCCTGGCCAATGCGCTGGCGCTCGCTTCGATCCCCGGAGTCGAGAATTTCGAGCAGCTGCGCCAGGTAAGCCGCAAGAACGACTATGATTTCGGCTTCTCGATGGAGTTCGCCGACCAGGCCGCCTACGACCGGTATAATGACCATCCCGACCATGTCGCCTTCGTGCGCGACCATTGGGTGCCGGAAGTCGAGGCCTTCCTCGAGATCGACTACGTCCCGTTCGGGGCTGCCGCCGCCTGACGCTTTTCCCGCCTTCCCGCGCCACAGGGCACAACGCGTGATCGGTCCGCGATCCGCCTTGGAGTGATCTTTTGCTGCTGAGACTGAAACTGAAGCGACCGCGCTTCCGCCAGCTGTCGGACCAGCCCGCGCCCGTCTGGCTCTCGCGCGATCTCTGGCGCCGGCGCCTCGCCTTCTGGATCGGCGCCGGCATGATCGGCCTGGTGAGCGTCGCCTTCGCCTTCGCCGCCGACCAGGCGCAGTCGTTGTTCCAGTGGATGACGGTTCAGGCGGTCTGGCTGCCGCTGATCCTCGCGCCGCTCGGCTTCATGCTCTGCGCGCATCTGGCGCGGACGGTGTTTCCCGGCGCCGCCGGCAGCGGCATCCAGCAGGCGATCGCGGCGTGCGAGATGACCGACGGCGCGGCGCGCGCCCGCCTGATGTCGCTGCGCGTCGCCGTCGGCAAGATCTTCCTGACCCTGATCGGCATCGCCTCGGGCGGATCGATCGGCCGCGAGGGGCCGACCGTGCAGATCGGCGCGGCGATCATGCTCAAGGTCGGCACCATCGCCGGCGCCGATCACGCCAGGGGGCTGATGCTCGCCGGCTCCGCCGCCGGCATCTCGGCCGCCTTCAACGCGCCGCTCGCCGGCATCGTCTTCGCCATCGAGGAGATGAGTCGTTCCTTCGAGCAAAAGACGGCGGGGCTGGTGCTTTCGGCGGTGATCATCGCCGGCCTCGTCTCGCTCGGGCTGGTCGGCAACTATGACTATTTCGGCCAGGTCTCGGGCTCGGTCAAAGGCGTCGAGGGATGGCTGATGGTGCTGTTCTGCGGTCTGTTCGGCGGCCTCGCCGGCGCGCTGTTCGGCAAGGCCATGCTCTGGGGCACCCGGCAGATCCGAATCTGGACCAGCGTCATGCCGGGCCGGCGGACGCTTCTCGTCGCCGGTCTCTGCGGCCTCGCCGTCGCCGTCATCGGCCTCGCGACCGGCGGCAGCACCTTCGGCACCGGCTACGAACACGCTCGCTCGGCGATCGAGGGCGAACTGCTGCCCTGGTATTTCGCGCCGGCCAAGCTGGTGGTGACGCTGCTGTCCTCGCTCTCCGGCATTCCCGGCGGCATCTTCGCGCCGTCGCTTGCCGTCGGAACGGGCATCGGCAGTCTTCTCGCGCTGGTGTTCGGGGCGAGTGCCGGCGTCGCGGCGCTGCTTGGCATGGCCGGCTATTTCGCCGGCGTCGTCCAGGCGCCGATCACCGCCTTCGTCATCATTCTGGAAATGACGGCCGACAGCGCCGATCTCATTCCGATCATGTGCGCCTCGGTGATCGGCTACAGCGTCTCCAGCCTCCTGGTGCCGCAGTCGCTGTATCACGGCCTGGCCGAGCCCCTGCTGAAGAAGGAATGACGGGCGGCGGTCGACACCGGCGCCACGATCCGTCATAGGAAAGCCGGACTGACGGGGCCCTTCTGCCGGGATCAGAATGCACGAGATACTGACGGACCATCCGCTCGACGCCTGCAACAGCTTCGGCTTTCGCGCGCGCAGCCGCTATGCGGTCGAGATCCGCTCGGAGGCGGACCTCGAGTCCGCGCTCGCCGATCCGCGCCTGAAGGATCTGCCGCGCCGGCTGCTCGGCGGCGGCAGCAACATCGTGCTCGCTTCCGAATTCGACGGCGTGACGTTGCTGATGCGGATCGCCGGGCGCCGGCTGGTGCGCGCCGAGGCGGACCACTTCATCGTCGAGGCCGCCGGCGGCGAGACCTGGCATGATTTCGTGCGCTGGACGCTCGACGAGGGCTATCCGGGCCTCGAAAATCTCGCGCTCATCCCCGGCACGGTTGGGGCCGCGCCGGTCCAGAACATCGGCGCCTATGGCATCGAACTGGCCGATCGGTTCGAGACGCTCCGGGCATTCGACACCGAAACGGGGGCCTTCGTCACCTTCGACAGGGAGGCGTGCGCCTTCGCCTACCGCGACAGCGTCTTCAAGCATCGCCCCGGCCGCTACGTCGTCACCAGCGTGCGCTTCCGCCTGCCGCGCCCGTGGCAGCCGGTGCTGGGCTATCCCGACGTCGCGGCGGCGTTCCGCGATGCGAGTTCGGCGTCACCCAGGGCGGTGTTCGACGAGATCGTCGCCGTGCGCGGCCGCAAGCTGCCCGACCCGGCGGTGATCGGCAATGCCGGCAGCTTCTTCCAGAACCCGGTCGTCGCGGCCGAGCAGCATGCGCGCCTCAAGGCGGCGCATCCGGCCATGGGCGGCTATCCGCAGGCCGACGGCCGCATCAAGCTCTCCGCCGCCTGGCTGGTCGAGCAGAGCGGCTTCAAGGGCATGCGGCTCGGCCATGTCGGCGTCTATGACCGCCACGCGCTGATCCTCGTCAACCATGGCGGCGGTTCGGCGGCCGAGATCACCACGCTCGCCGGCCGCATCAAGGCCGGCGTGATGGAGAAGTTCGGCGTCCAGCTCGTCGAGGAGCCGGTCTTCCTCTGAGGGGAAGTGTCCGAGGGAGGGGCCCCTGAGTTGGATGGGGTATGGCCAGTGATGGCCAACGCTCGCCGTCATCCTCGCGAAGGCGAGGATCCATTCCGCCGAAGCCTCGACGCGCGAAGCTCCCGGAAACCCGGATGAATGGATCCCGGGTCTTCGCCCGGGATGACGCCGGAGGTGGTGGCGGCGACGGATCCAACGAGGGAGGGCGGGTGCGCAGCGTCGGCTACGGCCCTTCCGGCAACGGAATGAATTCCTTCTCGTCGTCGAACACCTTGTCGAAGCGGCCGGCTCTCCAGTCGGCCTTGGCCTGCTCGATGCGGTCTTTCGACGAAGAGACGAAGTTCCACCAGATGTGGCGTGGGCCGTCCATCGGCGCGCCACCGACAAGCATCAGCCGCGAGGGCGCTCGCGCCGTGACCAGGATCGGGTCGCCGGGCCGCAGCACCAGCAGCCGGCCGGCCTCGAACACGTCGCCGGCGATCTCTATCTCGCCCTCGAAGATGTAGATCGCCCGCTCTTCATGCTGTGCGTCGACCGGCAGCCGGCCGCCCGGCTGCAGGACGATGTCGGCATAGATCGTGTCGGAGAAGGTCTCGACCGGGGAGGTTTCGCCATAGGCGGAGCCGACGATCAGGCGCAAATCGACGCCGTCGCCGGTGATCACCGGCAGGTCGGCGCGCGCGTGGTGGTGGAAGACGGGCGCGGCCTCTTCCTTGTCCTGCGGCAGCGCCACCCAGGTCTGCAGGCCGCCGATGCGGCGGTCGTTCGCCTTCTGGCGGAATTCCTGGCTCGAACGCTCGGAATGGGCGATGCCGCGGCCGGCGGTCATCCAGTTGACGTCGCCAGGCCGGATCGCCTGTTCGACACCGGTCGAATCGCGGTGGATGATCTCGCCGTCGAAGAGATAGGTGACCGTGGCGAGGCCGATATGCGGATGCGGCCGCACGTCGAGGCCTTCGCCGGCGGGAAACTCGCCCGGGCCCATCTGGTCGAGGAAGATGAACGGCCCGACCATGCGGCGCTTGACGGTCGGCAGCGCCCGCTTGACGGCGAAGCCGCCAATGTCGACGGAACGCGGCACGACGACGAGGTCGATCGCGTCGCTGGAGGCGGCATCGCCGAAGATGGGGTCGATATCGGGCAGACGGCTCATGGCACTCTCCTCTTCGTCCGGTGCATGCACCGATATTGGAGGTCGTCAGTATGGGCCGATAGACGCGGATCCGGCGACGGATTGTTCAGCGAAACGCGCCAGACTAGTCGACGTCGAGCGGCTCGGTTCCGGTCGGCTGGCCGTTTGCGCCGGTGCGGATCTTCTCGACCTTGGCTTCGGCCTGCTTGAGCAGGGCCTCGCAATGCTTCTTCAGCGCTTCGCCGCGCTCGTAGATCTTGATCGATTCCTCGAGCGGCACGTCGCCCCGCTCGAGATGGCCGACGATCGTCTCCAGCTCGGCGAGCGCCTTTTCGAACGAGAGGCTTTCGATGGCGGTCTGGACGTCGGACATGGGCGAAACTCCGGATTGTGCGGCGAACCTTTTCGGCCATCGCGGCCCGCGATGCAAGCGGCTCAGCCAGCGCGCATCAGCCGCTCGACATGCACGGCGGTGCATGAGGCGAGGGCTTTCAGGTCGTAGCCGCCTTCGAGGATGCTGACGAGGCGGCCGCCGCAGTGCCGGTCGGCGCAGGCCATCAGCAGGTCGGTCGCCGCGGCGAAGTCCGCCTCGTCGAGCCTGAGCTCGCCGAGCGGGTCCTGGTGGTGGGCGTCGAACCCTGCCGAGATGATGACGAGCTGGGGCCGGAACGCGTCGAGCGCCGGCAGGATTTGGCCATCGAGCGCGGCGCGGAACTCGGCGCTGCCGGCGCCGGGCGCGAGCGGCGCGTTGACGATGTTGCCTGCTCCCGTCTCGCTCGCCGCGCCCGTGCCGGGATAGAGCGGCATCTGGTGCGTCGAGGCATAGAGCACCGAGGGATCGTCCCAGAAGATCGCCTGCGTGCCGTTGCCGTGATGCACGTCCCAATCGACGATGGCGACCCGTTCGATGCCATGGGCGCGCTGGGCGTGGCGCGCCGCGATGGCCGCCTGGTTGAAGTAGCAGAAGCCCATGGCGCGTTCCGGCTCGGCGTGGTGGCCGGGCGGGCGCATGGCGCAGAAGGCATTTTTCGCGTCGCCGTCCATCACCGCATCGACGGCCTGGCAGGCGCCGCCGACGGCGATCAGCGCGGCCTCCAGCGTCTTCGACGACATGATCGTGTCGGCGTCGATGCGGACCATGCTTTCGGACGGGCTGTAGTGGCGCATCGCGTCGAGATGGGCCTGGGTGTGGCAGAGCAGGATCATGGCGACGTCGGCCATGCGGGCCTCCTCGCGCAGGAGCGGTGCGAAGCGTTCGTCCGCCAGCGCCGCCTCGACGGCCTGGATGCGCTCCGGGCGTTCGGGATGGCCGAACGGCACGAGATGCTCGGCGAAGACGGGGTGGTGGATCAGCAGCGTCGCCATGTGGGTCCCTGGTCGTCGGTGGATCCGGGCCCGATTGCCCGCGTCTGTCGGTCGAGCGTGTTCAGAAGCCTTTGCGCATGTAGGCGACCACCGCGTCCCGGACGAGGGGGGAGCGCAGGCGGGCAAGGATCTGGGTAAGCTCCTGGTCGATGCGCGTGAGCACTTCGCGCCGGTCGCCCCGCATCAGGCGGCGGGTCTGGCCGACGCTCTCGTCAGGCAGGCTGATCAGCCGCCGCGCCACTCGCACGGCTTCCTTTTCCACCTCGGCCGCCGGCACGATCCGGTTGACCATGCCGGCCGCGAGCGCGTGCTCTGCATCGAAGCGCTCGCCGAGGACGAGATAGTCGAAGGCGCGCTGGTAGCCCATCAGGCGGGGGGCGAGCAGGGTGGAGCCGGCGCAGGGCACGATGCCGAGCTCGGTGCAGGTCGATTCGAACGCCGACCATTCGCTGGCGATGACATAGTCGCAATGCAGGAGCATATGCGCGCCGAGGCCGAGCGCCAGGCCGTCGACGGCGGCGATCAAGGGCTTCTCGATCGTGGCGAGCGTCTTCATGAAGCGGATGACGCTCTCGTCGATCCGTCGCCCGTCGATATATTCGAGCACTTCGCGGAGATCGGCGCCGACCGAGAAGACGCCGGGCGAGCCGACGATGACGAACGCCTTGTTGCGCCCGTCGCGCTCGCCGACAACCAGCGCGTCGGACAGGGCCAACAGCATGTCGGCCGACAGCGCGTTCTGAGTTTCCGGCCTCTCGAGGCGAATGACGGTGACACCGCCTCTCGCTTCGACGGCGATCGGCAAACTCATGCTGTCATTCATACAATGTTGCTCTCCCTACAACCGTGCAGAGAATTGGACCGGTGCCGCCGCGAAGTAAAGTGACGAGCACACTTTGTTTGCAATTCCAGATAGTGCGGATCGTCGCATGCGGTTGATCGATTCCAAGGAAGCGCTTGACTGAAGGCGCGCGAAGCGCCTTCTGGCGTCCTGTTCCGAAACAATCTCCCGGAGTCCGGCGTGAACGCGCGCAGATCGCCCTCAATTCGCCCTGCCTTCGACGCCGATGCGCAAAACGCCGCAGTGGCGGCGCTGAGGGCCGGCGAACTCGTCGGCATGCCGACAGAGACCGTCTACGGCCTGGCGGCCGACGCCACCAATGGCGAGGCGGTGGCGCGGATCTACGCCGCCAAGGGGCGGCCGAGCTTCAATCCGCTCATCGCCCATGTCGCCGATCTCGCCGCCGCCGAAAAGCTCGTTGTGTTCGACCCGCTGTCGCGTCGCCTCGCCGAGGCGTTCTGGCCGGGCCCGCTGACGCTGGTGCTGCCGAAGCGCGCCGATGCCGGCGTCTCCGACCTCGCGACCGCCGGGCTCGACACGCTGGCCGTGCGCATGCCGTCGCATCCGGCCGCGCATGCGCTGCTGAAGGCGTTCGGCAGGCCGGTCGCCGCGCCGAGCGCCAACCGGTCGGGCCATGTCAGCGCCACCACCGCCGCGCATGTGGCGGCGGATCTTGGCCATGCCGTTTCCGTCATCCTCGATGCCGGCGCGAGCAAGGTCGGCGTCGAATCCACCATCGTCGCCGCGACTCCGCGCGGCCTGGCCCTGCTTCGGGCCGGCGGCGTGCCGCGCGAGGAGATCGAGGCGGTGGCGGGCGCGCGGCTGGAGACGGTCGACCTGACGGATGCGGAGGCGCCGACGGCGCCCGGCCAGCTCGCCTCGCACTACGCACCCGGCGCGGCCGTGCGGCTCGGCGCCGACGAAGTGCGGCCCGGCGAGGCACTGATCGCGTTCGGGCCGGATCTGCCACGCAATGCCGAGGCTGCGGTGGCGACTGTCAATCTGAGCCCGCGCGGCGACCTGATCGAGGCGGCGGCGCGCCTGTTCTCGGCGCTTCGCGAGCTGGACGGCAAGGCCGCGACGATCGCGGTGGCGCCGATCCCGGCGACGGGACTGGGCGAGGCGATCGCCGACCGCCTCCGGCGCGCGGCGGCGCCGCGCCCCTGAGTCGGGTTAGCCTCAGCCTTCGAATTCCGGGCCGCGGGCCGAATAGAACAGCGTCTCCCGCCAGCGCTTCATCAGCGCCTCGAATTCGGGATCGATCTCGTCCGGCAGCACGATCTTGAGCGCGACCAGGAGGTCGCCATGGCCGCCGACGCTGGTCGGCAGGCCCTTGCCCTTCAGCCGCATCACGCGACCACCGTCCGAGCGGGCGGGAATCGTCATCGTGCCGGAACCGGTCAGCGTCGGCACGCGCACCTTGGCACCGAGCACGGCTTCGTCGAGCGTCACCGGCAGGTCGAGGCGGAGCGTATCGCCGTCCACCTTGAACAGCGGATGCGGCACGAACTCGACCGTCACCAGCGCGTCGCCGGACGGGCCGCCGGTCGGGCTGGCCCAGCCCTGGCCGCGCAGCCGGATCACCCGGCCCGGCCGCGTGCCGGCGGGAATCGAGATCTCGAGAGTCCGGTCGGTCGGCAGTTCGACGCGCGCCTTTTCCTCGCGCACGATCTGCTCGAGCGTCACCGCGACGGTCGCTGACACGTCTTCGCCACGGCCGCGCGGCTGGGCCGAGGCCCTGGCGCCGCCGCCGCCGAAACCGCTGAAGCCGCCGGATTGGCCGCCAAAGCCGCTGAAGCCGCCGGTCTGGCCGCCGCCGAAGCCGAACAGGTCGTTCAGGATGTCGTCGGCGCCGCCACCGCCGCCGCTGGACGACCAGCGATAGCTGCGGGCGCCGGAGCCGGACGCGGCACGCGGATCGAAGCCGGAAAACCCTTCGAAGCCCTGGAACTTGGGCTTGCCTTCGGCGTCGATTTCGCCGCGGTCGAACTGGCCACGCTTCTCTTCGTCGCTCAGGATCTCGTAGGCCGAATTGATCTCGGCGAACTTCTCCTGGGCCTTCGGATCATCCTGATTCTGATCGGGATGGTGTTTTTTGGCGAGACGGCGAAACGCCTTCTTCACCTCGGCCGCGGACGCCTTCTTGTCGACGCCGAGGACCTGATATGGATCACGCATGGGAAACCCCCTCTAAGGGCAGGATTCATCCCGGCCCGCCATGCGGCACCGGAACTCTCCATAACATAGGGAGGCTAGGAATTGATTCCAATCGCCTCGAATCGTTTGCAGATTAGAGAAGTGCGCTGTCTTCGGGAACGACCTCGAACAACTGCCACATGCCGTCCGGCGCGCGGCAGGCGTCGCCGCGATAGCGGCGAATGCCGCGGACGTCGCTGACGGTCAGCGAGAAGGCGCGGCAGTTGCGGCCGTCCGGCTCGTTGCGGGCAGAAGCGAGGGGAGAGATCGTGCCGTTGGAGCCGGTGTCCGGATTGGTCCAGTCGATGACCTCGCCCTTCGCCGAGCCGGGCATGAAGGTCGAGGCGGTCAGGCGGATATGCTCCCAGTCGGAGGGCGCCACGGCTTCGACGACGCTGCGCGCGAGGATCGCCGGCGTCGCCGGCCGGACCGGCGCGATCGAGGCCGTCGTCATCGGGTCGAGGTCTGCTTCCGGGCCACCGGGTGCCAGGCCGCATCCGGCGAGCCCGCAACCGGCAATCATGAGGATGGGGCGGAAGCGGCGCACTATCCGCATGCCCGCTTAATCCCGTCTTGTCTGGTCATATGCCGTCCGGTCGATATATGTCTGTCCCGTAGCAGCACGAATGACCCCCCAGCGGACGCCCTGCGGATCGCAGCATCGGAAAAGATGATTAAGGATGAGTGACTTCACAGCCGCGACGGATCCCTTCGCCCTTTTCGCCGAATGGCTGCTGGAGGCGGAGGCGTCCGAACCGAACGACCCGAACGGCATGGCGCTGGCGACCGTCGATTCCGATGGCCTGCCGGACGTTCGCATGGTGCTGATGAAGGATTTCGACGAGCGCGGGATCGTGTTCTACACGAACTACGGCAGCGCCAAGGGGCAGGAGCTGCTCGCCAATCCGAAGGCGGCGGTGCTGTTTCACTGGAAGAGCCTGCGCCGGCAGGTCCGCGTGCGCGGGCCTGTCGAGCGGGTGACGGACGACGAGGCCGACGCCTATTTCGCGTCGCGGCCGCGCCACAGCCGGCTCGGCGCCTGGGCGTCGAAGCAGTCGCAGCCGCTCGAATCGCGTTTCGCGCTGGAAAAGGCGGTCGCGACCGTCGCCGCCAAATATCCGCTCGGCGAGATTCCGCGCCCGTCGCACTGGTCGGGCTTCCGCATCACGCCGGTGCAGGTCGAGTTCTGGAAGGATGGCGCCTTCCGCCTGCACGATCGCGTCGTCTTCCGCCGCGACGTCCCCGGCGAGGGGGAGTGGAGCCGCGAGCGCCTCTATCCCTGAGGCGCCCGCCCTTTGTCCGGTCAGGCGGCGGCGGTGCCGCCGACCGTGATCTGGTCGATGCGGATGGTCGGCTGGCCGACACCGACCGGCACGCCCTGGCCGCTCTTGCCGCAGGTGCCGATCCCGAGGTCGAGCGCCATGTCGTCGCCGACCATCGAGACGCGCTTCATCGCCTCCGGCCCGTTGCCGATCAGCATGGCGCCCTTGACCGGCGCGCCGATCCTGCCGTTCTCGATCATGTAGCCTTCGGTGCAGGCGAAGACGAACTTGCCGCTCGTGATGTCGACCTGGCCGCCGCCGAACGACACCATGTAGAGGCCCTTCTTCACCGAGGCGAGGATCTCGGCGGGATTGTCCTTGCCGCTCTTCATGATCGTGTTGGTCATGCGCGGCATCGGCACATGGGCATAGGACTGCCGGCGGCCATTGCCGGTCGGCTTCATGCCCATCAGCCGGGCGTTCTGGCGGTCCTGCATGTAGCCGACGAGGACGCCGTCCTCGATCAGCGTCGTCGCCTGCGTCGGCGTGCCCTCGTCGTCGAAGGAGAGCGAGCCGCGCCGGTCGAGGATCGAGCCGTCGTCGACGACGGTAACGCCCTTGGCGGCGACCTGCTGGCCCATCAGTCCGGCGAAGGCGCTCTCGCCGCGGCGGTTGAAATCGCCCTCGAGCCCGTGGCCGACCGCCTCGTGCAGCATCACGCCCGGCCAGCCGGGGCCGAGCACGACGTCGAAGGTGCCGGCGGGGGCGGGGACCGCCTCCAGATTGACGAGCGCCTGGCGCAGCGCCTCGTCGACCGCGTGCTGCCAACGGTCGGTCGCGACGAACTGGCCGAAGCCCTCCCGCCCGCCCATGCCGTAGGAGCCGGTCTCCTGCCGGTCGCCTTCGCCCGCGATGATCGAAACGCTGACGCGCACCAGCGGCCGCACGTCGCGGCGATAGGTGCCGTCCGGACGAAGGATCTCGATCACCTGCCACGTGCCGGCCAGCGAGGCGCTGACCTGGCGGACGCGCGAATCCTTGGCGCGCGCATAGGCGTCGATCGCCTCGAGCAGCTTCACCTTGTCGGCGAAGCTCGGGCTGCCGAGCGGGTTCTCGTCGGTGTAGAGGATGCGGTTGGTGCCCTGCGGCGGCGCGGCGAGCGTGCCGGAATGGCCGCGCTTGACCGAGGCGACGGCCTCGCCGGCGCGGCGGATGGCGTCGAGCGAGACTTCGCCGGCATGGGCGTAGCCGACCGCTTCGCCCGCCACCGCGCGCAGGCCAAAACCCTGGCGCGTGTCGAAGCTCGCGCCGGTCAGCCGGCCATTGTCGAAGGCCAGGCCCTCGGACTGGGCGTATTCGAGATAGAGCTCGCCGTCATCCGCGCCGGAAAGGGCGTCCGCGACGACGCCGCGTGTCGCCTCGCGGTCGAGGCCGGCGCGTGCGAGAATCGAGATTTGGTCATCGGCCATGGCAAGCTCCGCGATCGAGTTTCAATCGCTGAGATAGGCGATCCGGCCGGGTTTGGCACCCCCTGCCTTCGCCAGGGCAGGGGAAGCGCCGCCTATTGCTGGTTGGCGAAAGCATCCATGGCGGCGGTGATTTCGGCCCGGAGCGCCGCGATGCGGGCATCGTAGACCCGGCCGAGGCACGCGACGTCGCCGCCGCACGCATCGCGGAGGCGCAGGAACTCGGCTGCCGCGTCGCGGCGCGCGCCATTCGCGCCCATCAGCATCGGCACCTTGTTGTAGGCGAACCAGAGCGCCGCCATCTCGGTGTCCTGTTCCGAGAGTCGCGGGTTCTGGCATATGGCGGTCTCGACCGGCGTCGCGGCCTTCGCGCAGTCGAAGCTGGCGGCCAGCGCCGGATCGGCGAAAGCGGTTGCGGCAATCGGGACGGCGGCGAGCGCGGCGATCGTGGCGAGGCGGATCATGGTGTGGTCCCTGGTTCGCGCTGCAGATTCGGCGCGACCTTGATATTTCGAGCCCGACTTGTCGAGCGTCCGGACGCGCTGCCCATTGCCATCGGGCCCCGGAATGGCCCATACGCTGCGGCACGGAACAACGAATTGTGATCGAAGGCCGCAGGGACGCCCCCGTAGCGCTCGCGCCCGATCGCCTGGAGCACGAGGGACAAGACGATGGCGGCTTACGGCCTGGACAAGAGTGAACTGACGATCACGCCGGTCGACGGCCCGCTCAACGGACGCGTCACGCCGCCCGGATCCAAGTCGATCACCAATCGCGCGCTGCTGCTGGCGGCGCTCGCCAAGGGCACCAGCCATCTCACCGGCGCGCTGAAGAGCGTCGACACCAAGCTGATGGCCGAGGCGTTGCGCGCCATGGGCGTCACCATCGACGAACCGGACGACACCAGCTTCATCGTCACCAGCACGGGCCGCCTCGAGGCGCCGGCGGCGCCGCTGTCGCTCGGCAATGCCGGCACGGCGATGCGCTTCCTCACCGCGGCGGTGACGCTGGTGCAGGGCACCGTCGTCGTCGATGGCGACGCGCATATGCGCAAGCGTCCGATCGGCCCGTTGGTCGAGGCGCTGCGCTCGATCGGCATCTCGGCCTCCGACGCCAGCGGCTATCCGCCCGTCATCGTGCATGGCAACGGCGCCTTCGGCAGCGGCCGCGTGGAAATCGACGGCGGGCTTTCGAGCCAGTACGTCTCGGCGCTGCTGATGGCGGCTGCCTTCGGCAATGGCCCGATCGAGGTGGCGCTGACCGGCAGCGAAATCGGCGCGCGCGGCTATGTCGACCTGACCATCGCGGCGATGCGCGCCTTTGGTGCCTCGGTCGAGCAGCTCGACGCGGCGAGCTGGCGCGTGCAGCCGACCGGCTACACGGCGACCGACTACGTGATCGAGCCGGACGCCTCGGCCGCCACCTATCTCTGGGCCGCCGAAGTGCTGACGGGCGGCAAGATCGACCTCGGTGTCGCGTCGGACGCCTTCACGCAGCCGGACGCCAAGGCGCGTGAGGTGATCGCCATGTTCCCGCGCCTCCCGGCCGTCATCGACGGCTCGCAGATGCAGGACGCGATCCCGACCATCGCGGTGCTGGCGGCCTTCAACGAGACGCCGGTCCGCTTCGTCGGCATCGCCAACCTGCGCGTCAAGGAATGCGACCGGGTCTCCGCCGTGGCGACCGAGCTGTCGCGCATCCGTCCCGGTCTCGGCACGGAGGAGGGGGACGACCTGATCGTCGCCTCGGATCCGAAGCTCGCCGGCCAGGTTCTGCCGACGCGGATCGAGACCTATTCGGACCACCGCATCGCCATGAGCCTGGCGCTCGCCGGCCTGAAGATCGGCGGCATCACGATCCTCGATCCCGGCTGCGTCGCCAAGACCTACCCGACCTACTGGGAAGCGCTGAAGAGCCTGGGCGTCGAGCTGGTCGAGTAGGGGCGGGCGGCGCACTGCATTCCCAAAGCTCGACCATCATCCTGAGGTGCCCGGCGCAGCCGGGCCTCGAAGGAGGGTCCAGGGAACGCCTGGATGTGGGCCGCGGGGCCTTTGGCCGGAGCGCTGGTCTTCTTTCACCTCTCCCTGAGGGAGAGATGAAGGAGGCCCAAAGCGTTCCCGTGCTCAGTAAAGCGACGTGGCGTAGCGGGCGAGCATCTCGGCCTGGGACTCGGCCTGCTCGTTCGAGCGCGTGTGGTCCTTGAGCATCTCGCCCATGGTCGGCAGGCGGTCGCGCGGGACGCGGCTTTCCTCGGCCCAAAGCTTCGAGCGCATCAGCGCCTTGGCGCACTGCAGATAGGCTTCCCGCACCGTCACCACGAGGACGGTGGCGGGGATCCTGCCTTCCGCCATATGGGCGCTGCGCAGCGCCAGGTCGTCGTCGATCACCGCCGTGCCGTTCACGCGCAGGGTCTCGTCGACGCCGGGGATCAAGAAGATCAGGCCGATTCCGGGACGCTCGACGATGTTGGAAAGCGTGTCGATCCGGTTGTTGCCGACGCGGTCGGGGAGGATCAGCGTGGTGTCGTCGGCGACGGTGACGAAGCCCGGATGATCGCCGCGCGGCGTCGCGTCGCCGAAGCCGTCGGCGCCCTGGGTCGCGAGGATCACGAAGGGCGAGAGGGCGATGAACGACCGGCAGTGCCGGTCGAGGCGGTCGAGCTGCTTGGCAACCGAGCGGCCCTTGGGCGCGCCATAGATGGCCCGCAGCGATTCCATCGTCTCGATGCGGGCCATGCGTGTTTCTTCCAGTCCTAGGGGAGGGCGTCGAAGCCGGGTCCGAAGCCGTTGAGGGAAATCGGGATGCCGATACCTTCCTCGGGTGTCTGGAAGATGACGAAGGTCGCCGTCTTGCCGTCACGCAGCTTCTTGATCAGCTCGTCGTCGAGGATGACCTCGGCGAGGCAGCCGTCGGGCAGGCAGCGCACGAAGCCGGCGCGGCCCATCTCGTTCTGGTCGATCTTGAGGCCGAGGCCGGAGGGCAGCAGCACGCCGAGCGGCGCCAGCACGCGCATGACCTTGGCCTTCTTGTCGGCCGTCTTCAGCACGATCACCGACAGGCCGACATTGTCGCGGTCCTCGGCGGTGACGAACTGCATCATCGAGCAGACTTCGCCCTGGGCCCCCGGCGGCTTGTCGCAGCGGGTTTCCCAGTCGCCATGCATGCCCTTGGAGACGCCCTGCGCGCCTGCCGTCGCCGGCATCAGCGCGGCGAGCGCGGCGGCCGCCAGCCCCGCCTGGACGATTCGCAGGGGCCGGAATGCGCCACGACGCGCGGTCGGAAATACCTTCACCTGAGCGATCTCCTCGATTCTCACATGTGTCGCACATCCATGCACGACGAGGTGCGGCGCAGTAACCCTTGCGGGGCGCTTCGCTGAGCGCGATTTGCCGCATCCCATCTCACGATCCCCCGTTGCGAGCACAGGGGGCATGTGGTTTGTCTCGGTCCATATTTGGCCGATTCCAAACTCTGCGCATGGCAGAAACTAACATCGGCCTATACTGTTGTGGAAAATGGCGCAACGGAGGCGGTTTCTCGAGCTTCGCTGCGCTGATCGGCTTCGATGCCGCAAAGGCATGGATAGGGAGTGAACACGTGACGAAGGCGATCACGCGTCTCGGAACAATTCTGACGATGGCTACGGCGTCCGCTGCGACTTTGGGCGGGCTCACCGGTGCCGCGCAAGCTGCCCAGCCGACCCCCTGGGCGGTATGGTCGCAGACCGCCGCTTCGCCGATCCAGGCGATGATCGAGCGCTTCAACGCCGGTATCACCATCGTCATGGCGCTGGTGGTCGTGGTCGTGCTGGCCCTGATCATCTACTGCGTCGTCCGCTTCAATGCGAAGGCGAACCCGGTCCCGTCCAAGACCTCGCACAACACGATGATCGAGGTGATCTGGACGCTGGCGCCGATCCTCATCCTGATCGGCATCTCGGTCCCGTCCTTCTCGCTCCTGTTCGCCCAGGCCGATCCGGCCCGTATCGTCAAGGACTACGATCCCGAGAAGGTGATGACCATCAAGGCCACGGGCCTGCAGTGGTACTGGAACTACGAGTATCCGGACAATGAAGGCATCGCCTTCGACTCGACCATGCTCGAGGACAAGGATCGCACGGATCCGGTCAACCAGCCGCGTCTGCTGGCCGTCGACAACGAGATGATCGTTCCGGTCGGCACCGTCGTCCGCCTCCAGGTCATCGGCGCCGACGTGATCCATTCGTTCGCGATGCCGTCGTTCGGCCTGAAGCTGGACGCCGTCCCGGGCCGCCTCAACGAGACCTGGTTCCTCGCCGAGCGCGAAGGCATCTACTACGGCCAGTGCTCGGAGCTCTGCGGCATCAACCATGCCTACATGCCGATCGCCATCCGCGTCGTGACGCCGGAGCAGTTCCAGGCCTGGGCCACGCAGGCCAAGGACGATCTGCCGGGCGCCTACAAGACGCTCGCCGCCGCTCTGGCGCAGGACAAGGTCGCGCAGGCTTCGGAAGCCGCCGTCGAGGTGGCCGCCCGCTGAGGTGGCCGCTTCACAGGATCGATGATGATCGGCTCCGGCGCGCGCTCTGCGCCGTGATGCCGTAGGACATGAAAAGGGAGCAGGCCATGGCCACGGGTGCTGCACACGCTGCGGACCACCACGACCATCCGACGGGTTGGCGTCGGTGGGTCTATTCGACCAACCACAAAGACATCGGCACGATGTACCTGATCTTCGCGATCTGCGCGGGTATCATCGGTGGCGCTCTCTCGGTCGGCATTCGTCTGGAGCTTCAGCAGCCCGGACTGCAGATCTTCAACAATCCGAACGTGTTCAACATGTTCACGACGGCGCACGGCCTGATCATGATCTTCTTCATGGTCATGCCGGCGATGATCGGCGGCTTCGGCAACTGGATGGTGCCGATCATGATCGGCGCGCCGGACATGGCGTTCCCGCGCATGAACAACATCTCGTTCTGGCTCCTGCCGCCGGCGCTGCTGCTGCTCATCATCGCGCTGTTCGTCCCGGGCGCCGCCGGCCATAACGGCCCGTCGGGCGGCTGGACGATCTACCCGCCGTTCTCCGGTTCCGGCCCCGAGGGCCAGCCCGGCCCGGCCATGGACCTGGCGATCTTCGCGCTGCACATCTCGGGCATCTCGTCGATCCTCGGCGCCATCAACTTCATCACCACGATCTTCAACATGCGCGCCCCGGGCATGACGCTGCACAAGATGCCGCTGTTCGCCTGGTCCGTGCTCGTGACCGCCTTCCTGCTGCTGCTGTCGCTCCCGGTTCTCGCCGGCGCGATCACCATGCTGCTGACCGACCGCAACTTCGGCACCACCTTCTTCAAGCCCGAGGGCGGCGGTGACCCGATCCTGTTCCAGCACCTGTTCTGGTTCTTCGGTCACCCGGAAGTGTACATCATGATCCTGCCCGGCTTCGGCATGATCAGCCACATCATCTCGACCTTCTCGAAGAAGCCGATCTTCGGCTACATCGGCATGGCCTACGCC
>JAEWAD010000574.1 GCA_023391905.1 Pseudomonadota bacterium
AGCCCAGCGAGATCGTGCGCACCGGCACCGACGTGCTGCTGCCGCTCATCTTCACCTTCGGCGCCTATGTCATCGTCAACGGCCATCTCTCGGCCGGCGGCGGCTTCCAGGGCGGCGCAATCGTCGCGTCCGGCGCCATGCTGATGCTGCTGGCCCGGCCGGGCTCGCGGCTCAATGTGGCGCTCCTGAGCGTGATCGAATCCTTCGCCGGCGTGCTCTACGTGTCGCTCGGCATCGTCGGCCTGATCTTCGCCGCCGGCTTCCTCGATCCGCGCTTCCTGCCCAGGGGCGATTTCGGCGCCTTCGTCAGCGCCGGCGCGATCCCGCTGATCTCGGCGCTTCTCGGCATCAAGGTCGGCGCCGAGCTCTCCGTCATCATCGACCGGTTCAGGAGCTGAGAGGGGCAATGACGGGCCTTCCGGTTTCCACCATCCTTCTGGTCACGGGCTTCCTGCTCGCGCTGATCGGGCTCTGGGGCATGCTCACCCACCGCAACATCATGCGGATCATCATCTGCTTCACGGTGTTCGATACCGGCCTGCGCCTGGTGATGGTCGCGACGGGCTACATCACCGCCGGCACCGCGCCGATCATCGACCGCGCGCTCACAACGGCGGAGGCGGCGAGCCGCGCCATCGATCCGATCCCCTCGGCGCTGGTGGTGACGGCGATCGTCATCGGCTTCGCGGTGACGGCCGTCATGCTCGGCTTCGCCATCCGCCTCTATGCCGCCAAGAAGACGCTCTCGATCGACGCGTTCACGGAGTCGAAATGGTAGCGTCCCTGTTCCACCCGCTGAACATCTTCCTGCTCGGGCTCGGCGGCGGCTTCGTCATCCCGCTGCTCTATAGGCTCGGCAAGCCGTGGCTGCATGCCGGCTTCTGGCTGGCCCTCGCCGGCATCGTCGCTGTCAGCGGCGTCTCGCTTTTCGAGGTGTACCAGTCCGGCGCGCCGATCGAGGTGCTGACGGCTGGCTTCGCGCCGCCGCTCTCGATCAACCTGCGCTTCGGCCTGCAGGAAGGCTTCTTTGCCTTTTCGGTCGGCCTCGTCTCGCTCCTGGGGGCGCTGCATCTCTGGGATCGGCTCAGGGGCAATTACGGCGCGCTGCTGCTCTATCTCATCCTGGTTATGGGCATAGACGGCATGGTGATGACGCGGGATCTCTTCAATCTCTTCGTCTTCCTCGAGATCGTCTCGATCGCCACCTATGGCCTCTTGGCGCTTGAGCGGACCCCGGCGGCGATCGGCGCGGCCTTCAAGTTCATCATGGCGACGGTGATCGCCTCGACCTTCTTCCTGCTCGGCACGGTGCTGCTCTACTACGTCACCGGCACGCTCAACATCGACACGCTGATCGCCGAGCGGCATCAGATCACCGGGCCGATCGGCGCCACGGCGCTCCTGATGGTGCTCGCCTGCCTGATCCTCGAATTGAAGCCGTTTCCGGCCAATGGCTGGGGGCTCGACGTCTACGAGACCGCGCCGAGCGGCGTCGCCTCGATGGTGTCGGTCGGCGTCTCGGCCGGCGTGTTCTTCGCGCTCTGGAAGCTGCTGCCGCTGTTCGAGGGCCAGCTAGGCCTGATCGCGGTTTCGGGCGGCATCACCTTCCTGTTCTCCAACCTGGTCGGGTTGAAGCAGACCAAGGTGCAGCGCCTGCTCGGTTATTCCTCGATCAGCCAGATGGGCCTGATGGCGCTGGCGCTGGCGCTCCTGACCGAGATCGGCGCGACCGCCTCGATACCGCTCGTCGTCGGCGGGTTGTTCATCAACCACCTGCTCGCCAAGGCAGGGCTGTTCTGGCTCGCCGGCGTGCTGAAGCAGGACGATGTCGACGCGCGCACCAGCCTGTCGGGGCGGCCGCTGCTGCTCGGCCTGCTCGCGCTCTTCATGGTGGCGATCGCCGGCCTGCCGCCTTTCCCTGGCTTCTGGGCCAAGTGGGAACTGGTGATGCAGCTGACCAGCCTCGGCCGGCTGCCCTGGGTGGCGCTGATCCTCGCGGGCTCGCTGCTCGAGGCGGCCTACATGTTCAACTGGTTCGTCCGCGCGCTCCGCCCCGCCGAGGCGCGGGCAGGCGCCGGGCCGGATCTGGTCGCGCTGCTGCCGGTCTATGGCGTCGCGCTGCTCCTCGTCGGCGCGGGCTATGTGGCGGCACGCGTTTCCGGCGCCGGCGCGCTCTGGCTGTTCGCGCCGCTCGTGGTCGGCGTCGGCCTCTATGCGATCGACCGGCTGCCCGGCCGGGTCAAGGCCGTGCTGATGCTGATCGCCGTCGCGCTCGTCGGCGGCTGGCTCGCCGAAGGCGCGGAGGGGATCGCCTGGCTCTTCGCCGTGCTGCTGCTCGCCGGCAGCGTCGTGATCGCCGCCGGCGGCCTCTATCGTGACGACCGCCGCCCCGGCTACTACCCGATGCTGGCGGTGCTGCTGATCTCGATACCGGCGCTGCTCCGTTCCGCGACCAGCCTCGAATTCTTCTATCACTGGGAAATCATCACGCTCGCCTCGTGCTTCCTGATCGCCAAGGGCAGGGGCGCGGGGCCGCATGTCCTGACATTCCTGCTGTTCTCGCTGGTCTCGGCCTTCTTCCTGCTCGCGGGCTTCGCCGGCATCGCCGCGCTTTCCGGCACCACCAGCCTGACGGCGCTGGTCACCAGCGGGCCGGATGCGACGATCGCCTTCGTGCTGCTCGCCATCGGCTTCCTGATCAAGGCGGGCGCGGTCGGCGTGCATGTCTGGCTGCCGGGCGCTTATGCGGAAGCCGACGACGACTTCACCGCCATGCTCTCCGCTGTCGTCAGCAAGGTGGCGATGTTCGGCCTCCTGATCGGCACCTATCTGGCCATCCGCTCCGAGGTCTCGATCGAGATCGCGCATGGCATGGCCTGGGTCGGCATGCTGACGACGATCGCCGGCGCGCTGCTGGCGCTGCGCCAGACCGACTTCAAGCGCCTGCTCGCCTATTCGAGCATGAGCCAGCTCGGCTACATCGTCACCGCGATCGCGCTGATGAGCCATCTCGGCTGGGTGACGGCGCTCTATCTCGTCGCCAACCACCTGATGGTGAAGGGCATCCTGTTCCTCGCCGTCGCCGGCATCATCTTGCGCACCGGCACGCGCGACTTCGCCGGCACGGGCGGGCTCGCCCGCGCCATGCCCGTCACCTTCGGCCTCGTCGCCATCGCCATCCTGTCGATGTCCGGCCTGCCGCCACTGATGGGCTTTGGCGGCAAGTGGCTGCTTCTTTCTGCGATGACAGAGAAGGGCTGGATCTGGCTGGCGGTGGTGGGTCTCGTCGCCACCTTCCTCGGCTTCCTCTACATGATCCGCCTCGTCGCCGGCCTGTTCTTCGGGCCGCGTCCGGCCGGGCAGGCCGATATCCGCGAGGTGCCGCTCGCGCTGATCGTGCCGCAGGCCCTGCTCGTCATTGGCATCCTGGTGCTGTCGCTCTATCCGAAGCTCCTGATGGACCCCGTCTCGGCGGCGATCGATCCGCAATTCGCGGCGACGCTCGTCTGGGAAGGCATGTCGCTCTACACGATCTATGGCACCTGGAACCCGACGCCGTGGATGATCGGCGCCGTGGCGGTGGCGGCGATCCTCGGCGTCATCGCCTGGCTCGTCTACCGGAGCGGCGCCGGCCGCAGGACGGGCAATCTCGCGCGCTTCTACGGCTACTATCGCTCGGTGATCGAGCGCATGCTGCCGCCGGTCGCGACCGAGTTCTGGAACGGCGTCACCGGCTTCACGCTGGCGACGGCGGCGACGGTGCGGCAGCTCTATACGGGCAACGGCCAGACCTACGCGCTCTATGTTCTCATCTATTTCCTCGCGCTCTATGCCGCGAGCCTGGGACCGGCTGGGTTCTGGATCGGAGGTTGACGATGACGGATCACCAAGACGCCATTCCGCTTCACCTGTTGCGGCTGGTCAGCCCGAGCCTGCCGGTCGGCGCCTTCTCCTATTCGCGCGGGCTCGAATACGCCGCCGAGGCCGGCTGGGTCACGGACGAGGCGACCGCGCAAGACTGGATCCTCGGCACGCTGGAGGAAAGCTTCGCCCGGCTCGACGGTGCGCTGTTCTGGCGGATGATGGCGGCATTGGCCGCGTCGGATCATGACGAATTCCTGCGGCTCGACGCCTGGCTTGCCGCCGGCCGCGAGAGTCGCGAATTGCAGCTGGAAGACCGCCGCATGGGCGAGGCGCTCTTGACGCTGCTCGCCGATCTCGACGTGCCCGGCGCGCTCCGCTTGCGGGGTGAGCAGCTCACCTATCCCGCCGCCTTCGCCATCGCGGCGCATCACTGGGACGTGGCCCCCGCCGCCGCGCTGAAGGGCCTGATGTGGACGATCGTCGAGGGCCAGGTGGCGGCGGCGATGCGCCTCGTCCGTCTCGGCCACACCGCCGGCCAGCGCATCCTGATCGCGGCGACGCCGGTGATCGAGCGCGGCGTCGCGACGGCGCGGACGCTCGACGACGACGAAATCGGCAACGTCTCCGTCGCGATGGCGATGGCGAGCGCCTGGCACGAGACGCAATATTCGCGGCTGTTCCGGTCGTAGGGGGCGGGGGCTTCCGGTCGCAACCGCTCCGCCATCATCCTGAGGTGCTTCGCGTCAGCGAAGCCTCGAAGGAGGTTCCAGCGAGGCACGTTGGATCGTAGGCTAGAGCTAATCCGCTTGCGGGCGTTCCCTGGACTCTCCTTCGAGGCCCGGCTTCGCCGGGCACCTCAGGATGAGGGCCGAGGTTTGGGACGGCAAACCGTCACGCTTCGCCGCAAGCGACCTTCCGCCGACAATCCTCCGCCGCGAGCCCAAGCTCGCCGTCATCCCGGCCTCCGAGCCGGGATCCATTCCAGGCGGGTTGTTCGACGCGCGAACCTCCCGATCCCGCGGATGCATGGATCCCCGCCTTCGCGGGGATGACAGAGCCTCCGCGTGGCAGTCGGAGCCTGGCCTGAAACCGCCTCAGACCGTGTGCTGGTCGTTCATGATGACGAAGTCCTTGCCCGAGCGGCTGTCGGCCGAGAGCGGCAGGTCGACCGTCACCAGCACGATGCCGGGCTTCATCCGGCTCCGGATCGCATCGTTGACGGCACGGTCGGCGCGGATGCGGGTCAGCGTCGCCTGGTCGGCGTTCATCGCCGCCTGGTTCGGATCGGTGCTGAAGCCGATCGGCTGCCAGTGCAGCGCGCCCTGGTCGGTGTTCAGGTGCGACAGGATGAAGACGTGGCTGCCGAGCGGCTTCGAGGGATCCACGAGCGTCACCGGCCCTTCGGCGACCACCTCGCCATCGTCGAGCACGACGATCTTCTTGTCGGCGCTCGACACCATAATCGCGGTCGCCGGCGGCTGGTAGGGATGCTCGGCCGAGGTCGGGATCTTCTTGTCCTTCAGGTTCGCGACCGCGTGGTCGAAATCCTGCTCGGCCGTGTCGGAGAGCACCATGCCGGGATGCACGACGTTCGGCGGGAAGGTCGTCGTGTCGGCGATGATCACCGGCGTGCCGACATGGGTGATGCCGAACAGGTCCGCCGAGAACGCCATCGGCAGGCGGACGCAGCCATGCGAGGCCGGATAGCCCGGCAGCTTGCCGGCATGAAGCGCGATGCCCGACCAGGTCAGCCGGTTCATGTTCGGCATCGGCGCTTCGTTATAGGTCGAAGAGTGGTGGTTCTTGTCCTTCTGCAGGATCGTGAACACGCCAGTCGGCGTCTCGTGGCCGGGCTTGCCGGTCGAGCAGGTGGAGACGCCGATGCGGATGCCGTTGCGGTAGACATAGACGCGCTGGTCGGGCAGCGAGACGACGACGGCGACGGGGCCGGAAGGCGAGCGCTCGGGGTGCCAGGTGAACTCGCCCGGCTTCATCGCCGCGACCGGCTCGACCGTGTCGGCAAGGACGGGGCCATGGCCCGGCGTCGCGACCAGGGCGGCCGTGCCGAGCAGAAGTCCGCGGCGCGATAGAACGAATGGTCCGGTCATGGGGCTCCCCTGTCGCTGCGTCGAATCAACCCTCTCGATGCTTACGGTTGTGGTGCGTGATCCGCAACAATCATTCGGTCTGCCCGGCGCCCGGCCGGGTGGCGGGGCGGCTACTCGCCGCCACCCGCCAGGTACCGGGCGCGGTTGTCTTCCGGCGTCGTCGCCTCGGCCGGCGGCACCGGAACGAGCGCCTTGAAGCCGTATTGGCCGATCAGCATCAGCCAGGTGACGAGCACGAAGGTCGAGGTCAGCACCGGCATGCCGATCGGCTTCAGGAAGATCGCGATCGAGGCCCAGAGCCAGGTGGTCACGACGATGCCGAACAGCGTGTAGAGGAAGCTGCGCCAGGTCAGCACCAGGAAGAAGCCGCCGAGCGCGATCGCCGTCAGCGCGGCGTTGTAGCCGAACAGGCCGTCGCGGATCGCGCCTTCCGGGCCGCCGAAGATCACCGCGACCAGCGCCGCGCCGGCCGCGCCGATCAGCGCCATGCCGGCCGAAATGCGCGAATTGACGGCGATGCCGATGATGATCAGGTAGCCGGTGATCCAGTTGTCCTGGAAGAAGATCTGCCCGATGCCGTTGCCGATGCCCATGTACCAGGTGGGCAGCGCATAGGCGATCGCCGCATCGTATTGCTCGGGCGAGACGGGCTTGGCGAGCGGGCCGGCCTCGATGTTGGCGAACTTGAGCACCGCGAACAGGAACAGCCAGCCGGTCAGCACGAAGGGCGCCGTCAGCGCCGCCACCTTGTGCGGGCCGAGCAGCGTCGCCAGCGACGAGAACACGATCGTCGTCATCGCGGCGGCGAAGATGATGTAGACGGTGAGCGGCAGCGACGGCACGGCGCCGGTGCGGAAATCGGCGCTGGTGAAGGCGACGAGCGCCAGCGCGACGAGCACGCCGTTGAAGCCGAACAGGCCGTCGCGGATCAGGCCCCTGTCGGCCTTCAAGAGCATCGCCATCGCCGTCGCCACGACGACGCCGAGGATGCAGATCGTGCCGTAGATCCACGAATTGAAGAAGAGCGCCAAGAGGATGATCAGCCCGGAAAGCGGGTTGTTCTGGAACACCACCTGGCCGATGCCGCGCAGCGACCAGTCGACGAAGCCGAGCGTCGGATGATCGCGAAACCGGTCCTGGAACGGAAAATCTGTCAGTGTCTGGGTCACGTCTCTCTCCCCCGAAAGAAAAACCCCACCGGACAGGTCCGGTCCGGTGGGGTTCGTGTTGGCCGCTGCCGCGCCTGTCAGAACAGGAAGTAGCGCTGTGTCATCGGCAGGCTTTCCGCCGGCTCGCAGGTGATCAGCTCGCCGTCGATCCGCACCTGGTAGTTCTGCGGGTCGACCTCGATCTTCGGCGTCAGCGTGTTGTGGATCATGTCCTTCTTGCGGACGCCGCGCGTACCCTTGACCGCGACCAGCTGCTTCTGCAGCGACAGCTTCTCGCCGATATTGTCGTCGAGCGCCGCCTGCGACACGAAGGTGACGCCGGTCTTGCCGCGGGCGCGGCCGAGCACGCCGTACATCGGCCGGTAATGCACCGGCTGCGGCGTCGAGATCGAGGCGTTCGGGTCGCCCATCGGCGCCGTGGCGATCATCCCGCCGAGCAGGACGAGCGAGGGCTTCACGCCGAAGAAGGAGGTCTTCCAGAGCACGAGGTCGGCGCGCTTGCCGACTTCGATCGAGCCGATCTCATGCGCGAAGCCGTGCGTGATGGCCGGGTTGATCGTGTACTTGGCGACGTAGCGCTTGCAGCGGAAATTGTCGTTGCGGTCGCTGTCTTCCGGCAGCGGGCCGCGCTGCACCTTCATCTTGTGCGCGGTCTGCCAGCAGCGCAGCGTCGTCTCGCCGATGCGGCCCATGGCCTGCGAGTCCGACGACATCATCGAGAAGGCGCCGAGATCGTGCAGGATGTCCTCGGCCGCGATCGTCTCCTTGCGGATGCGGGATTCCGCGAAGGCGACGTCTTCCGGGATCTGCGGGCTCAAATGGTGGCACACCATCAGCATGTCGAGATGCTCGTCGATGGTGTTGATCGTGTAGGGCCGCGTCGGATTGGTCGAGGACGGCAGGATGTTCTCCTGGCCGGCCGCGGTGATGATGTCCGGGGCGTGGCCGCCGCCCGCGCCTTCCGTGTGGAAGGAGTGGATGGCGCGGCCCTTCATCGCGGCGAAGGTATCGGCGACGAAGCCGCTTTCGTTCAGCGTGTCCGAGTGCAGCGCGACCTGGACGTCCATCTCGTCGGCGACGGAGAGGCAGTTGTCGATCGCGGCAGGCGTGGTGCCCCAGTCCTCGTGCAGCTTCAGCCCGATGACGCCGGCGCGGATCTGTTCGCGCAGCGGCTCGGGGAGGGAAGCGTTGCCCTTGCCGAGCAGGCCGACATTGATCGGCAGCGCCTCGGTCGCCTCCAGCATGCGGTGGATGTACCAGGGGCCGGGCGTCACGGTCGTGGCGAGCGTGCCGACCGAGGGGCCGGTGCCGCCGCCGACCAGGGTCGTGGTGCCGCTGGTCAGGGCTTCCTCGGCCTGCTGCGGCGCGATGAAGTGGATGTGGGTGTCGATGCCGCCGGCGGTGAGGATCTTGCCCTCGCCGGCGATGACGTCGGTGCCCGGGCCGATGATGATGTCGACGCCCGGCTGGATGTCGGGGTTGCCCGACTTGCCGATGCCGGAGATCCGGCCGTCCTTGACGCCGACATCGGCTTTGATGATGCCCCAGTGGTCGAGGATGATCACGTTGGTGATCACGAGGTCGGCGACCTCGGCCGCGTTGCGCTGGCTCTGGCCCATGCCGTCGCGGATGACCTTGCCGCCGCCGAAGGTGACTTCGTCGCCGTAGACGGTGCGGTCTTCCTCGATCTCGATGATCAGGTCGGTATCGGCCAGCCGGACCCTGTCGCCCTTGGTCGGGCCGTAGAGGGAGGCGTAGTTTTCACGTGTGATGCTCGCCATCTCAGCTCTCCAGCTTTCCCATGACCTTGGCGTTGAAGCCATAGACGGTGCGGTCGCCTGCCAGCGCCACCAGCTCGACGGTGCGCGCCTGGCCCGGCTCGAAGCGGACGGCGGTGCCGGCCGGAATGTTCAGGCGGAAGCCCTTGGCCTTGTCGCGATCGAAGTGGAGGGCCGTGTTGGTCTCGTAGAAATGGTAGTGCGAGCCGACCTGGATCGGGCGGTCGCCGGAATTGGCGACATCGATCGACCGCTTCTCGCGGTCGACATTGAGCTCGATGCTGCCGTCCTCGAGGATGAATTCGCCTGGGATCATGACACGCCCCTACGGAATCGGGTTGTGGACGGTGACCAGCTTGGTCCCGTCGGGGAAGGTGGCTTCGACCTGGATGTCGTGGATCATCTCCGGCACGCCATCCATGACCTGGTCCCGCGTGAGCAGCGTGGCGCCGTAGGACATCAGGTCGGCGACGGTCCTGCCGTCGCGCGCGCCTTCGAGGATGGCCGCCGAGATATAGGCGATGACTTCGGGGTAGTTGAGCTTGACGCCGCGGGCCAGGCGGCGCTCGGCCAGCAAGGCTGCGGTGAAGAGCAGAAGCTTGTCTTTCTCGCGTGGCAGAAGTTCCATCGCGGTCCCCCTTTGGATCGGTGTTACGTGGCCCAGATGCGCGGCGGACTGGCCGCCTTGCCCTGGCATGAAATCCGAAGCGCGCCCCAGGCCCGCGCGAAGAGCGCCTTTCCGGCGGAAACGCGGGCGCCGAGATAGCGGCACACGACGACATGTTCGAGCTGGCTGACGGTGAAGACGCCGTCGCCATCCTCGCCGATCGCGGCGCGGACCCGCTCGGCGGCGTCCTCCGCCAGCGGTCCGGCATAGACCAGCGTGCCGAAGGTCGGCTGTCCGGCGAGAGCGTGCGTCGCCGCCATCACGGGCGAGCCGCCGGGAAGCTGCATGGCCTCGAACCAGATCGGCCTTCCGTCGCGCGTGATCTCGATCCGCTGCCGGAGGCGGCCTTTCTCGAAGCGCTCGTCGGCGGCCGGGCGTCCGAGGCAGAAGAAGTCCCAGCCGACATAGGTCGCGTTGCCGGCGAGGCTGACCCGCGTGTCGACCGCGGCATTGGCGCCGTCGAACAGGATCGTCTCCTGCGGCAGATATTCGCAGACCGAGCCTTCGGCGACGTCGATGGTGGTCCGCTGCGTGCTCAGGCCATGCTCGGCGCGATAGAACTTGGTGGCGCCCGGCGTCGTCAGCAGCGCGCGCGAGGCGGGCGCGACGTGGAAGCTGAGGTCGAGCTCGTCGCCGCCCGCGACACCGCCCGGCGGATGCAGCAGGTAGACGTGGCAGGTTCCGTCCTTTTCCGGATGGAACGGCTTCTGCACGACGAGGGGGCCGAGATGGCGGCGGCGCATCAGCCGCGTCTTGCCGGCGGCAGGCGCGAACCAGAGCTCGAGCTCGGCCAGCCAGCGGCTTGGCGACGCCCCATAATGCGCGCGCGAAATCGCGGTCGCATCGGGCATGGCGGCATCGGCGAGCAGCAGCGGCTTCACGTTCTAGGCTCCGAAGCGGAGGGCCAATCGGCTGGCAGGGCGGCGGTTGTGAGTTCAGCCTATCACACGGTCGAATGCTCGCGACAATCCCAAAATGCCGTAACGTCGTCCCAAATCGTCGTCGTCTGGTCGCACCATCCCGGAGCTTGCCGTCCTGTCCCGATTTGCGTGGCGGCGCATTCCTTCTCCGGGCGAAATGGAGCAGATTGCGGCGAGCTTCGGTCGCGCGGGTCGACGGGGCGCTGCTATAGTGGACCGGGCTTCGGCCGAAGCATCGTCAGAGCGGGGATACGGAATGTTGAGGGCAGTCGCCGTCAGGCGCGCATCGGAATTCGAGGGCGACGACCAGGGGCAGCCGCTGGGCCGCGCCGTGCTGCCGCATGACGAACGGCACCTGCGCCGCCGCACCGTGGAGCTCGTCGACGGCCGCAAGCTGCTGGTCGACCTCGCCGAGCCGGTGGTGCTGGAGGCGGATGACCGGCTGGTGATCGAGGAAGGCGGCGAGATCGTCATCGCCGCTGCCTACGAGCCGCTCTACGAGGTGTTCGGGCGCGATCCCGTGCACCTCTCCGAACTCGCCTGGCATATCGGCAACCGCCATCTCGCGGCCGCGATCGAGCCGACCCGCATCCTCATCCTGCGCGACCACGTCATCAAGGCGATGCTCGAAGGGCTCGGCGCGCGGGTCAAGGACATCGTCGCCCAGTTCAATCCGGTGCGCGGCGCCTATTCCGGTCACGGCGGCCATGATCACGGCCATGATCACGGCCATGATCACGGCCATGGCCACGACCATGGCGGCCACCATCACGACCACGATCATGACCACGGCGATCACCATGGCCACCATCATCATGGGCACGGTCACGGTGGTCATCGCCACGACTAGGGCCGGCAGTCCGGTCGCCGAAGAAACAGCCGAACAGACAGCGAAGCGAGGCATCCGCCCATGACATCGAAGAATGGCCCCCTGCGCGTCGGCATTGGCGGACCCGTCGGTTCCGGCAAGACGACGCTGACGGAAAAGCTCTGCAAGGCACTGCGCGAGGAATTCTCGGTCGGCGTCGTCACCAACGACATCTACACCCAGGAGGACGCGATGATCCTCGTGCGCCGGCAGGCGCTGTCCGAGGACCGCATCATGGGCGTCGAGACGGGCGGCTGCCCGCACACGGCGATCCGGGAGGATGCGTCGATCAACCTGCAGGCGATCGCGGAACTGCGCCGACGCATCCCGGATCTCGACATCGTCTTCATCGAATCCGGCGGCGACAACCTGGCCGCGACCTTTTCGCCCGACCTCGCCGACCTGACGATCTATGTGATCTCGGTTTGCCAGGGCGAGGAAATTCCCCGCAAGGGCGGCCCGGGCATCACCCGCTCCGACTTCCTCGTCATCAACAAGAGCGACCTCGCGCCCTATGTGAACGTCGATCTCGACGTGATGGAGAAGGACGCGGCGCGGATGCGCGGCAGCCGTTCGTTCGGCTTCACCGATCTCTCGCGCGGCAAGGGCCTCGACGCCGTCATCGACTACATCGTCGAGCATGGCGGCCTCCGGGTCGACGCACGCAAGCGGGCGTGAGCTTCCGGCCCGCGAACGCGCGCCACATGGATTGCCCGCTCACCCATCATCCTGAGGCGCTTCGCGAAGCGAAGCCTCGAAGGAGGGTCCAGCGGCGCTCATAAACTCCCTGCCGGTTCGCGGCAGGGAGCCTCCTGAACCCTCCTTCGAGGCCCGGCTGCGCCGGGCTCCTCAGGATGATGGTTGTGCGGGCTTCTCGCGAGGGGGAGGGCGGCGGGCTGGTTTTCACGCAAACGGGTCTTGCTCTATAGACCGGCTTGCGCCCCGATTCCGGCGGCGCGCGCTGATGCGGTTCCGTGGAAGTGAGTGCCCTGATGGATGAAATCGAGTGCGTCGTCGTCGGCGCGGGGGTCGTGGGTCTCGCCGTGGCGCGGGCGCTCGCCAATCGCGGCCGCGAAGTGCTGGTGATCGAGGCCGAGGACGCGATCGGCACGCAGACCTCCTCGCGCAACAGCGAGGTCATCCACGCCGGCATCTACTACCCGGCCGGCAGCCTGATGGCGCGCTTCTGCGTCGCCGGCAAGCAGGCGCTCTACGAATACTGCGCCGAGCGCGGCGTGCCGCACAGTCGCTGCGGCAAGCTGATCGTCGCGGCCGACACGGCCGAGCGGGAGAAGCTCGGCGCGATCATCGCGCGGGCCGCGGCGAACGGCGTCGGCGATCTCGTCGAGTTGTCGGAGGCCGAGGCGGTGGCGCTGGAGCCGGCGCTGCGCTGCGCCGGCGCGCTGCTGTCGCCCTCGACCGGCATCATCGACAGCCACGCCTACATGCTGGCGCTGCAGGGCGACCTCGAGGCCGCAGGCGGCATGGTGGTGTTTTCCAGCCCGCTCACCGGCGCGACGCCGGATGGCGACGGCATGGTGCTGTCGATCGGCGGCGCCGAGCCGATGCAATTGCGCACGCGCCTGCTGGTCAATTCCGCCGGCCTGTTCGCGCCGGCCGTCGCCGGCACGATCGCCGGGCTCGATCCCGCGCATGTGCCGACCGCCTACTACGCCAAGGGCAACTACTTCACCCTGTCCGGCCGGTCGCCGTTCTCGCGGCTGATCTATCCCGTGCCGGTGCCGGGCGGGCTCGGCACGCATCTCACCCTCGACATGGGCGGCCAGGCACGCTTCGGCCCTGACGTCGAATGGATCGAGGCGATCGACTACGAGGTCGACACGGCGCGGCTGCCGCTGTTCGTCGAGGCGGTGAAGCGCTACTGGCCGGAGATCGACGCCGGGCGGCTGCAGCCCGGCTATTCCGGCATCCGCCCGAAGATCGTGCCGAAGGGCGCCCCGGGGCAGGATTTCGTCGTCCAGGGCCAGGCCGTGCACGGCGTCGCCGGCCTGATCAACCTCTTCGGCATCGAATCCCCCGGCCTCACCGCCTCGCTGGCGATCGCCGACCATGTCGCGGAGCTGTCGGCGGGGTAGGGTCGGGACTGGCCTTCACCTCTCCCTGAGGGAGAGGTCGGCCCGCAGGGCCGGGTGAGGGTTTAGGGAATCCTCCGCGTGAAGCGCTCGGAGAAGGTGACCGGCGGGCGAGGCCGCAAACCCTCACCCGCCGCACGTCGTGCGTCGACCTCTCCCTCAGGGAGAGGCGAAAGATTGCGTCCGCGTCAGCCGCGGCCGACGAGCGGCATCTTGGTTGCCATGATCGTCATCTGCAGGATGTTGGTGTCGAGCGGCAGGCCGGCCATGTGCACGACCGCGTTGGCGACATGCTCGACGTCGAAGGTCGGCTCGACTTTGATCGACAGGTCCGGCTGCAGCACGCCGCTCTTCATCTTCGCCGCCATCGGCGTCTCGGTGTTGCCGATGTCGATCTGGCCGCAGGCGATGTCGTACTTGCGGCCGTCGAGCGCGGTCGAGCGGGTCAGGCCGAGCACGGCGTGCTTGGAGGCCGTGTAGGGCGCCGAGTTCGGGCGCGGCATCACCGACGAGATCGAGCCGTTGTTGATGATGCGGCCGCCCATCGGCTTCTGGTCCTTCATGATGCGGAAGGCGGCCTGGGTGCAGAGGAAGACGCCGGTGACGTTGGTGTCGATGACGGCCTTCCACTTGGCGACGTCGAGATCCTCGATGTTGACCGGCGGCGCGTTGACGCCGGCATTGTTGAACAGCACGTCGAGGCGGCCGAACCGGGTCTTGATCTCGCCGAACAGCGCCGCGACCGAGGCTTCGTCCGTGATGTCGGCGGGGATGGCGACGGCGCCGTTGCCGGCTTCCTTGACCACTTCCTCGAGCGGCTCGGCGCGGCGGCCGGTGACGACCAGCTGGTAGCCGGCGGCGGCGAGCGCCAGCGCGACGGCCCGGCCGATGCCGGTGCCGGCGCCGGTGACGAGCGCGATCTTGCCGTTGTTGGACATGGGGTTTCCTTCCAGAATTTGTTCGTTATTGCGCGAGGAAGCCGCCGTCGACCGGCAGCGTGTGGCCCGTGACCATCGAGGCGCCGGGGCTGGCCAGGAAGAGGATCGCGGCCGCTACCTCCTCCGGATCGGCGAGGCGGCGCAGCGGCGTCATGGCCTCGATCCGGGCGATCAGCTCCGGATCGGCCATCAGGCCGGCGATGAAAGGGGTGCGGACATAGGTCGGCGCCACGGCGTTGACGCGGATGCCGTTCGGCGCCCATTCGACCGCGAGCGCGCGCGTCATGTTGACGATCGCGCCCTTGGTCGCCTGGTAGGAGATGTTCGGGTAGAGCCCGCCGCCGGAAAAACCCATGATCGACGAGACGTTGACGATCGCGCCCCTGGTGCCGGCCGCGATCATGTGGCGCGCCGCGATGCGGGCGGCGAGGAAGGTGCCCGTCATGTTGACGTTCACCACCGTGTCCCAGTCGGCGACGGAAAGCTCCACCGCCGGGCGGCGGATCGCCGTGCCGGCGCTGTTGACGAGGATGTCGATCCCGCCGGCGCGGTCGACGACCGCCTGGAAGGCGGCCTCCAGGCTCGCCTCGTCGCCGACATCGGCGACGACGGAAAAATGCTCCGCCGTCGTGCCGAGCGTCGCGAGTATGTCCGCCGCGACCGGGTTGCGGTCGAGCAGGACGACGCGGGCGCCGGCCTGCGCCAGCGCCTGCGCGCCGGCGAGGCCGATGCCGGAACCGCCGCCGGTCACCGCGGCGACACGGCCGGAGAGGGAGAAGAAGTCGGTCGCCATCGGTGTTTCCTTCGGAATGGCCGGGGCTCAGCCGCCGATCTTGCCGCCGAGCTCGTCCTCGACATGGGCGCGGATGATCTGGTCGAACGAGGTCTCGGCCTGGAAGCCGAGGCCCTCGGCGCGCTTGGTGTCGAAATCGCGCGCCCAGCCGGCGACGATGCGGTCGATGGTCTCGTCCTTCTCGTGACGGATCAGCTTGACGGCGGCATCACCGGCGACGCGGCGCAGCGCCTCGATCTCTTCGCCGACGGTCGCCGACAGGCCCGGCATGTTGAGCGTGCGGCGCGGGCCGACCTTGGCGAGGTCGATCGTGCCGGCATGCATCAGGAAGCCGACCGCGGCGCGGGGGCTTGCAAACCAGTGGCGCACGTCCGGCGACACCGGCAGCACGGCCTCGATGCCGACCAGCGGCTCGCGCAGGATGTTGGAGAAGAAGCCCGAGGCGGCCTTGTTCGGCTTGCCGGGGCGAATGCAGATGGTCGGCAGGCGGATGCCGATGCCGTCGAAGAAGCCGCGGCGCGAATAGTCCGCGAGCAGCAGTTCGCCGATCGCCTTCTGCGTGCCGTAGCTGGTCAGCGGCGTGGTGAAGAACTCGTCGCCGATCTTCTCCGGGAAGGGTGAGCCGAACACGGCGATCGACGAGGTGAAGACCACGCGCGGCTTGTAGCCGGACGCGGCGTTCTCGAGCCGGATCGCGTCGAACAGGTAGCGCGTGCCGTCGAGGTTGATGCGGTAGCCCTTGTCGAAATCGGCCTCGGCCTCGCCGGAGACGATCGCCGCGAGGTGGAAGATCACGTCGGGGCGGCCGGCGATCATCGTCGCGGCGGATTCGGGTGCCGACAGGTCGATCGTCAGCGTCTCGACCGGGCCGCCGAAGCCCTGCGGCGCGGCGGGGGCGACGACATCGGCGAGCGTCAGCCGGCTGACCTCCTTGCCGCCGAGATGGCCGTCGGCGACGAGCCGGTCGGTGAGCTTGCGACCGACCATGCCGGCCGCGCCGATGATGAGGATATGCATTGGGAAAAACCTCGACAGGACAATCAGGAGAGGATGAGACGGGCCACGGCGTAGGGGGCGAGCGTGAGCGTGGTCCCGCTGAAGGGCTGGTTCAGGTGGTCGAGCGCGTCGCGATCCCCCGCCGCCGCGACGAAGCTGTCGGCGTCGAGCAGGAAGAGGCTGCGCGGCGCGCCGGGCAGGACAACAGACTGTTCCGTGCCCGTGCGGTTGGCAAGCCAGAGTTCGACGCCATCCCCGGTCTCGGCGGCGATCGCCTCGATCGTGTCGGGCGCCGTGACGGCGCGCAGCGGCTTGCCGGCGAGCCGGGCCATGCCGCGGAGCACGTGGAACATCGGGAAGACGCCGCCGGCTTCGTCGAAGAAGGGCTGCGGCCAGTCGTTCTGGACGGCAACGAGGCCGAAGGCACCGGTGGTGCCGCCGAGCGTGATCGTCGTCGCGCCGCCCGCCGCGAAGCGGGCGAAGAAGCCGAGCGCCCAGGCGGCGCCGAGCAGGCCGCGATGGCGCGGGTCGTTGAAGTTCATCGCCTGGCGGATGTTGCCGGGGTTCCTCAGCGGCGCTTCGCCATAGGGGTTCATGCGCATGCCGATGGCGCTCGGGCCGACCGCGTAGGGCTTGTTGCCCGCGATCGCCGCCGCGCTGAGCGCGATCGCCGGCAACGTCTCCAGCCCCTCGGTGATCGAGTGGTCGTCGCCGGCATGCAGCATCGCCGTCGTCGTGAACGAGACGAGGTCGATCAGGTCGACCGGCGGCCGCTTGCGGTTCATCTCGGTGAACAGGCTGAACATGCCGCCGCCGATCCGCGCCTTCGGGAACGCCTTTCGCGCGGCGCTGAAGAGATCGCGCGGCGGCGGCGCCGGTGGCCAGACGCTGCCGGGCAGCGTGCATTTGAGATCCGGCAGCGGCGACAACAGCACGGTCGGGAAGGGCGAGCCCATGTCGGCGACCGTCCAGCCGAGCGCGGCGATCTCGGCCTCGAAACCGTCCACCGACTGGACCACGGCCTCGAGCCAGGGCTCGGCGCCGATCGCGCGGGCCGCCTCGACGATGCCGATAAGCGTCGCGGCGTCATGGCCGAGCGACGGATCATAGTAGCCGACCAACACCCGGGCGCCGACGCGGGAGAGCGTTTCGGCCTCGGCGATCGTCTCGACGATTTCCGAGGGATCGAGGCCGAGGCCGAGCGGCGGCACGGTGCCGATGCGCTCGCCGAGCGCGATCGTGCCGGCGCCGGCGCCGTCGCCCTGTTCCGCGAGCGATCCCTCGATCGTGACGCGCACCGCCTGCTGGATGTGCTCGTCCTTCTGAAGCGTGTAGGGCCAGGGCAGGGCGAGCGGGCGGACATAGGTCTTGTACGAGGCGTCGGTCCAGTTGCGCTGGTCCTCCATCTCGTAGGTGTCGCCCTCCATCCGGCAGGTGACCCTGAGCCCCGGCGCCGCCTCGTGGGTGAGGGCGCGCAGGTTCATCATCGGCTGGACGGGATCGATGATCTCCGGGAAGCGGCTTTCGACGATGGTGCCGTCGACATGCTCGATCGTCACCGGGCGGCCGGAAACGCCGGCGATCGGATGCAGCACGACGAAGCCGGTGCGGTTGGTCAGGAACGGCGTCTCGGCATAGCCCTCGGCCGAGAAGTCGAGGCTGCCGTCCGCCGAACCCTCGATGCGGGCCGCGTAGCGGAAGGCCTGCGTGCCGTCGAGCGCGATCGCGTCATAGGTGACCGTGAAGCCGTCGGCGCGCTCGTCGACGACGAGGTTTTCGATCGCGGGGTTGTAGGTGCCCCAGTTTTTGTCGCGGACGATGAAGGAGACGGCGCGGATGACCTCGACGCCGGCATAGCGGATATGCCGGAGATTGCCGGTGTCGAGCTCGGCCGTCAGCGCCCCCGCCTTCAGGATGCGCAGCGGCGTGACGGGCTCTTCGGTGCCGAACAGGCGGATGGCGAGGGAGGGGACGCTGCTCATCGGTTGATCCTCGCGCTGACCAGGCGCTCGACCAGCAGCGCCAGGATGATGATGGTGCCGATCGCCGTGCCCTGCCAGAAGGGCGAGACGCCCATCAGGTTCAGCCCGTTGCGGATCATCACCATGATGAAGACGCCGATCAGCGTGCCGAACATCGAGCCGCGGCCGCCGAACAGGCTGGCGCCGCCGATGACGACGGCCGCAATGGCGTCGAGTTCCATCCCGTTGCCCATCAGCGGGTCGGCCGAGAGCAGCTGGCTGATCGAGAAGGTGATGGCGACGGCCGCGAAGGCGCCCGACAGCACATAGGGCAGGATCGAATAGAAGGTGGTGTTCAGGCCGGCGGCGCGGGCGGCTTCCTTGTTGGAGCCGACGGCATAGATGGTGCGGCCGCCCTTGGCATAGGTCAGGTAGGCCCAGGCGGCGGCGTAGAGCACCAGCAGGAATAGCACGTTCGACGGGATGCCGAGGAAGTTGGTGTAGACGATGTCCTGCATGCCCATCGGGATGTTGGAGATCGCCGTCTGGCCGGAGAAGATGTAGGCGAGGCTGCGGCCGATCGCCATGACGCCGAGCGTCACCACGAAGGGCGCCAGCCCGAACACGGTGATCAGCGTGCCCGAGATCAGGCCGATGAAGCCGCCGGCGACCACCGCGATGCCGATCGCCGGCACGATCGGCACGTGCTGCAGCGACAGGCCGAGGATGATGCCGGTCAGGCCGGCCACCGAGCCGACCGAGAGGTCGATGCCGCCGGTCAGGATGACGAAGGTCATGCCGACCGCGACGATGCCGATCACCACCGACTGGTCCAGCAGGTTGAAGATGTTGGACTTGGTCAGGAAGAACGGCGACAGGAACGACAGGCAGACCGCGATCAGCAGCGCCAGCAGCAGCATGCGGACTTCGAGGCGACGCGCGAACTGCTTGAGCGGCGAGGCGGGGATGCGCCGGTCGAGGGCTTCGGAGTTGGCCATGGGCGAGAGTTCCTTGGTCACAGCGTTGCCGCCATGGTGTCGATGCGGGATTTGATCGTGTCGGGCGCGGGCAGCGGCCGGTCGGCCGGCAGCGACAGGCCGACCCAGCCGAGGTCGTGGCCTCGCGGGCTCGTCATCGGCACGACCAGCGTGGTGCGGGCGCGGTCGGCCTCGGGCACGAAGATCGGCTCGCGCCGGCGCAGCGCCTCGGGGATCCGCGTGGCGCCGAGTTCGCGCGCCTGGCCGGCCTTGAAGCCGGGATCGAGCGCCGGATTGCTGACGACGGCGTTCAGGCAGATCAGCCTTTCGCCCTCGATCAGCGCCCAGAAGCCGGAGCCGCCATGCTCGCGGGCGAGGTCGTTCAGCATCTCGGTGTTGCGCACCATCGAGGTGCGCGGTGCGGCGAGCAGCGTGAGGCTTTCCTCGTCGAGCATGGCGCTCGGCAGGTCGGCGATGGTGCGGCCGTCGCTGATCACCACGACCCGGTCGGAAAGGCCGAGCAGTTCCTCGAAATCGGACGAGACGACGACGAGGGCGACGCCCTCGGCGGCGATGTCGCGCAGCATGGCGTAGATCGAGGCGCGGGTGCCGATGTCGACGCCCTTGGTCGGTTCGTCGAGGATCAGCACCGAGGGCTCCAGCAGCAGCCAGCGGGCGATGATGATCTTCTGCTGCATGCCGCCGGAGAAGTTCAGCATGGAGCTGTCCATCAGCCGGTCCTCGGGCATGCCGAGCTTGGCGAGCAGCTCCTTCACCTTCTTCTCGCGCTGGCCGTAGCTGCAGAAGAAGCCGCGATGCGCGCCGAGATGGGCGAGCAGCAGGTTCTCCTTCACCGACAGGTCGGGAACGATGTTCTGGGTGCGGCGGTCCTCGGCGACGAAGCCGAGGCCGGCGCGGATCGCCGTCTGCGGGCGGTCGCCCTTGAGCGGCTTGCCGGCAAGGGTCACCGTGCCGCCGCTGCGCGGCCTCAGGCCGAAGATCGCCTCGACCGTCTCGGAGCGGCCGGCGCCGACGAGGCCGCCGAGGCCGAGGATCTCGCCCTTGCGGACGGTGAAGGAGACGTCGCGCACGGCCGGCGCCGAGGCGAGGTTGCGCACTTCGAGCGCCACCGGCGCGTCGGTCTCGGCGACATGGTGGGTCTCGCCGCGTTCGTAGATCGCGCCGAGCTCGGCGCCGACCATGGCGCGGATCAGGTCCGCCTGCGACAGCGTCGCGGTCGGATGCGCGTTCATCACCGTGCGGCCCTCGCGCATGACGCTGACGCGGTCGGTGATGGCGAAGACCTCTTCCAGGCGGTGCGAGACGAAGACCAGGCCGTGCCCGGTGTCACGCAGCCGCGCCATGATGTCGAACAGGCGCTCCGCCTCGCCGGGGCTGAGCGAGGCCGTCGGCTCGTCGAAGATCAGGAGCTTGGCGCGGACGCCGAGCGCCTTGGCGATCTCGACGAGCTGCTTCTGGGCGGAGGAGAGGCGGCGCACCTCCCAGTCGAAGGGCAGGCTGTCGCCCTGGCCGAGATCATTGAGGATTTCCTGGCCGCGCTTGCGCAGCTGGCCGTAGTCGAGCCGGCCGGGGCGGCCGAGCTCGGGCAGGAAGATGTTTTCCAAAACCGTCAGGTCGGGGACGAGGCTCGTCTCCTGCATCACGATGGCGATGCCGATGCGGAGCGCGTCGCGCGTCGAACGCAGGCGGATCTCCTGGCCGCGATAGGTCAATTCGCCCGAATCGAGCGTGTAGTGGCCGGAAATGACCTTGGAGAGCGTCGACTTGCCGGCGCCGTTCGCGCCGAGCAGGCCGTGCACCTCGCCCTCGCGCAGTTCGAAATTCGCGCCCTGCAGGGCCCGCGTGCGGTCGAAGGTCTTGGTGATGTCCCTGGCGGTGAGAAGGGTGGTGTGGCCCGTCTCCGCGAGGGGGGCAGTCTGGTCCGCAAGGGGGGCCGTCTTGGGCTGCAACGGATCATGCTCCTGGCATGCCACGCGGGGGCGCGCGGAAGGGGGAAAGGCATGGGGGACCGCGCGGCGGGCTGCGCCGCGCGGCCGGGATCAGGATCAGACTTCGTTGGCGAAGACGGTCTGGCGGATCGTCGGCAGTTCCTGCTCGATGTTCGTGCTGGTGATGGCGACGATCGGAACCGTGATTTCCTTCGCCGGCGTCTTGCCGTCGAGCACCTCGAGCAGCGCCTCGCCCGACTTCACGCCCATCAGGTAGGGCTGCTGCATGCCGGAGACGACGAGCTCGCCCGACTTCAGCAGGTCGACGAATTCCGGGATGCCGTCGAAGGCGGCGAGCAGCACTTCGCCGTCGCGGCGGGCCGCCTTGATCGCGCGCAGCGCGCCGATCGCCGGCTGGTCGGTCTGGATGAACAGGCCGCGCATGTCCGGGTTGGCGGTCAGCATGTCCTGGGTGAACTTGAAGGTCTCGTCGGCGGTGTAGCTCTGCATCTGCTGCAGGCCGGCTTCCTTGCCGGTGAAGCCGCCCTTCTTCAGGCCGTCGAGGAAGCCCTTGGTGCGGGCCTGGCCGTTCTTGCGGGCCTGCGAGATGGCGACGATGCCGACCGAGCCGCCTTCCCAGCCCTTGGCCTTCAGCGCCTCGGCGAGCGCCACGCCGACGTCATGCGCGCCTTCGTAGTTGTCCGAGATGATGAAGGAGGAATAGTCGCCGCTATTGGTGCCGATGTCGCCGATGACGACGGGGATGTTGGCCTTCTGGGCCAGCGCCAGCACGCTCGGCGCGGTCGAGGAATCGGTCGGCGAGATGACGATGCCGGCGACGCCGCGGGCGATCGAATCCTGCGCGTTGCGCAGCTGCGTCTCGGCGCTGTTGTGGCTGTCGAGCGCCTGGAAGTTGAAGCCCTTCTCCTTGACGGCGGCCTCGATGCCCTTCGACAGGTAGCGCCAGAACGGCAGGTCGAGGCCCGGCGTCAGGTAGACGATCTCCTTGCCGGCGGCCGCGGCGGCGGAGAGGCCGGCGAGGCCGGTTCCGGCGAGCAGCGTCGTGCCGGCGGCGAGCTTCAGAAATGAACGACGTTCCATAGAGTTCCTCCCAGTGGATCAGCCGAAACAGGCTGGTTGCAGACATTCAGGATGCCGGCGCGCGTTCAGAACCCCCGTTCCCGCGCGCCGAACGGTCAGCCGCCCCCCTTCAGGAAGGGTTGCGTCGTCGCGTAGATGCGGCCCGTGTGCATGATGAAGGCGGCCGCCGCGGCCTCCGGATCGCGGGCGCGCACCGCGTCGACGATGGCGACGTGGTCGGCGTAGCTGGTTGCGATCGCGCCCGGGTCGGTGAGCGCCTCGCGGCGGTATTCCATCATGTAGGCGTAGAGGTCGGTGCTGATGTCGGCGAGCAGCGGGTTGCCGGACGCCTGGTAGAGGGCGACGTGGAACTCGCGGTCCGAGATCAGGAACTGGACCGGGTCGTCGAGCGCCTCGGTCTGGGTTTCGAGCAGGGCTTCGAGCCGCGCGATGCCGGCGGCGTCGATGTTGCGCGCGGCATCGGCGACGACCTGCGGGTCGATCAGCATGCGGGCCGCGTGCACGGATTCGATGTCGTAGGAATTGACGGCGCGGACGGCGGCGAAGCCGACGCCGACGGGACCGACGTCATTGCTGCGCACGCGGGTCCGGGCGCCGTGCGAGATCTCGAGGATGCCGCGGGCGGCCAGCATCTGAATGCCGCCGCGCACCGCGTCGCGGCTGACGTTGAGCGCCGCGGCGAGGTGCCGCTCGCTCGGCAGCGCGTCGCCAACCTGCAGGATGCCGGACGCGATCAGCGCCGCGATCTTGTCGCTGATCACCGACGTGATCGGGCGCTTGACGATCGCTTCCCGAAAGCTCGGGAGCTCGGCAATCAGCGCGGGATCGATGTTTTTCGTCGAGGACGACATGGCACCACTATTGGACTGATCGGACCAGCAGACCAGTTTGTTAAGCAGACGGCTCCGGCCGCTGTCAAGTCAGCAATGACGGCGCTGTCATTCAATTTTCCGCGGCGGCAGCTCCCGTCCGCCCCTGCGCGCCATGGTTGCCGCGTTGCCGGCCACTCCTTGGTTCGCCACGTATTTTCCGGCGCCGCGAGCCGGAAACCGGCCTTTCCTTGGGAACGGAGCGGGGAGACCGACGTTTAGTCCTTGTCCCTGGCCGCACCGAAGCCGGTTCTGCCCGCGCTGCACGTCACGCCGGACTGTCTGAAAAAGAAAACCAGGAGCGGTCTCATGGCAATCGAACATGCCCGCGTGCGCGCTGTGCAAAAACCTTGGGGCCGGCGCGACCTCACCCCCTGGAGCGGGCTGCACGACGACGCCGGCCCGATCGGCGAACTCTGGTTCCAGCGGGCGGCATCCGACGCCGCGGAGCCGGAATTGCTGCTGAAGCTGCTGTTCACCTCGGCGCCGCTGTCGATCCAGGTGCATCCCGACGACGCCTATGCCCATTCGATGGGCCAGCCGCACGGCAAGACCGAGGCCTGGTACGTGCTTTCGGCCGAGCCGGACGCCGCCGTCGCCGCCGGGCTGAAGCGCGCGCTGACGCCGGACGAACTGCGAGCCGCCATCGAGGACGGCTCGATCGCCGACCTCGTGCAATGGCATGCCGTCCACGCCGGCGATGCCGTCTTCATCCCGGCCGGCACCATCCATGCGATCGGCCCCGGCCTCGTGCTCGCCGAAATCCAGCAGCGCAGCGACACGACGTTCCGGCTGTTCGACTATGGCCGGCCGCGCGAGCTGCATGTCGAGGATGGCGTCGCGGTCGCCGATGCCGGGCCGCCGCCACCGCCGCCGACGCCGCGCAAGCTCGGCAATGCGCGCACCCTGCTCGTCGCCAATCCATATTTCGTGCTGGAACGCGTCGAACTCGGGCCGGACACCACGCGCATCCTAAACGCCTCGCAGGAAACCTGGATTCTCGGCCTCGCGGGCGACGGCTCGGTCGGCGCCACCGGCGTAGCGATCGGCGAGGCGGCCTTCATCGACCATGAGCGCTGCACGATCCATGCCGGCAGCAACGGCCTCAGGGCGCTCGTCGCCTATCTCGGCCCCGAGCCCTATCGCGAACTCTTCCAGACCCCCGACCAGAGCCATATCGACCGGCCGCGCTCCCGTTTCGGCGCCTCGGTCCATCACTAGGACGAACCTCACCTCGATCGCGGAGACCAGCCCATGACAACGGAGCGCCGGACCTCGAACCTGCGGGTAGCCTTCATCGGAAATTCCCTCCCGCGGCGTTGCGGCATCGCCACCTTCACCACGGATCTGCGGCAGGCGATTGCCGATACCGGCACCGTCGATACGGCGGTCGTCGCCATGACCGATCAGGGCCACCGCTACGAGTATCCGCCGGCCGTTGCCTTCGAGATCGCCGACGCGTCGCTCGACGAATATGTCCGGGCCGCCGACTACCTCAACCAGTCCCGCTTCGACGTCGTGTCGCTGCAGCATGAGTTCGGCATCTTCGGCGGCGAGGCCGGCAGCCACGTCATCGCGCTGCTGGCGCGGCTCGACATGCCGGTGGTGACGACGCTGCATACGGTGCTGGCCAAGCCGACCGAGGCGCAACGCCGGGTGCTGGACCGCATCATCGATCTCTCGGCCCGGCTCGTCGTCATGGCGGAGAAGGGGCGGGAACTGCTGCGCACCGTCTATCGCGTGCCGGCGGACAAGATCGACGTCATCCCGCACGGCATTCCCGATTTCGACTTCGTCGATCCGGAGCCGGTCAAGGAGAAGCTCGGCTTTGCCGGCCGCACCGTCATCCTCACCTTCGGCCTGCTCTCGCCGAACAAGGGCATCGAGGTGATGATCGACGCGATGCCGGAGATCCTGAAAGAGAAGCCCGACGCCGTCTATGTCGTGCTCGGCGCGACGCATCCCAACCTGGTCCGCGAGCAGGGTGAGGCCTATCGCGATGGCCTGAAGGCGCGCGCCGCCAGTCTCGGCATCGAGGACCACGTCGTCTTCCAGGACCAGTTCGTCGATCGCGAAACGCTGCTCGACTACATCGCCATGTGCGATCTCTACGTCACACCCTATTTGAACGAGGCACAGATGACCTCGGGAACGCTGGCGTACAGTTTCGGGCTCGGGAAGGCGGTCGTGTCGACACCCTACTGGCATGCGAACGAGCTTCTGGCGGATGGCCGCGGCGTGCTGGTGCCGTTCGGCGACGCCGCCGCGACCGGCGCGGCGATCAGCGACCTGCTGGCCGACGAACCGCGCCGGACGGCGATGCGCAAGCGCGCCTATGCGAGCAGCCGCGCGATGACATGGCAGAGCACGGCGGCGCGCTATCGGGCGGTCTTCGACGCGGTGCGCCGGCAGGACCGGATTGCCCTGGGCGGGCCGCGTGGCGAGGAAGCGCGCCCCGTCGCCCATGCCGCGCCGCCGGCGGTGCAGCTCGCCCATCTCCTTGCCATGTGCGACGACACCGGCCTGTTCCAGCATGCCGTCCATTCGGTGCCGGACCGCAATCACGGCTATTGCGTCGACGACAATGCGCGGGCGCTCATCGTTGCCTGCGCGCTGGCGAAGACCGGCGAGCAGCGCCTGCCGGACGCGCTGACGGCCCGCTTCGCAGCCTTCATCCAGCACGCCTGGAACCCGGACAACCGGATGTTCCGCAACTTCATGAGCTTCGATCGGCGCTGGCTCGAGGCGCGCGGCTCCGAGGATAGCCACGGCCGCACGCTCTGGGCGCTGGGCGAGGCGTCGGTGAACGACCCCAGCCCGTCACGGCGCAGCTGGGCGGCGTCGCTGTTCATCGCGGCTCTGCCGACTGTCGAGGCGTTCCGTTCGCCGCGGGCCTGGGCTTTCACGCTTCTCGGGCTCGCCCCCTATTGTGCCGCATTTCCGAGGGATCTTCTCGCCAGACGTCATCGCGATCTCCTGGCGGAGAGGCTCATGTCGATCTTCTCGAAGACGGCGACCCCCGACTGGGTCTGGTTCGAGAACGGGCTCGCCTACGACAATGCGCGCCTGCCCGAGGCGCTGATCGTCTCCGGCATGGCGAGCGGACATTCGTTCCATGTCGCCGCCGGCCTCGATGCCCTGCGCTGGCTGATCGCCGTGCAGACCGCGCCGTCCGGCTGCTTCCGGCCGGTCGGCAGCGCCAGCTTCGGCGACCAGCGCAAGCCGCCGCTCGCCTTCGACCAGCAGCCGCTCGAGGCGACCGCGACGATCTCGGCCTGCCTCGCCGCCTGGCGCGTGGATGGCGGGCGCAGCTGGATCGGCGAGGCGAAGCGCGCCTTCGCCTGGTTCCTGGGCGACAACGATCTCAGGATTTCCCTGGTCGATCCCGAGACGGGAAGTTGCCGCGACGGGCTGCATCCCGACCGGGCCAACGAGAACCGAGGAGGTGAATCGGTGGTGTCCTATCTGATCAGCCTTGCCGAGATGCGCGAGCTTGCCCGCGTCAGCGGCGACCACCTGCGCCGCGAACTCCGGGCCGTGCGCGCGTAGTGGCCGTGCTGAAATCCATTCAACCTGTCGAGGACGTCTTGTCTCAACAGTCATTCCTGGCCAGGCAGGAACTCTTCCTGCGGCCCGATCCGTCGCGGGTGGTGGTGCGGCGGTTCAAGCCGGCCACCGAGCCGCGCGACCTGCATCCGACCGAAAAGACCCGGGCGAACCACATCGTCGACCGGGTGCTGGCGCTCGATGCCGAGGCGGCGGCGAGCCAGCTGATCGACGTGCTGGAGAATTTCGACGGCCGGCATCGAAACCTGCTGAAGACGTTCGAGCTGCGGGCCGACGAAATGGAGGAGGCGTTCGCGCCGCACCAGGAGTTCAGCCGCATCCAGCGGCAGCTGATCGGCGCCTATTTCCTGCTCGAATACTCGTTCGAATCCTCGGCCCTGTTCAATCCGAGCATCGTGCTGCATCCCGACCAGACGGGCGCGCCCGCGGGCGGCTGCCGCTATGTGCTGAGCCTAAGGGCGGTGGGCGAGGGCCACATCTCCTCGCTGAATTTCCGCTCCGGCACGATCTCGGCCGAGGGTCGCATCACCGTCGACCCGACCGTGCGGCTCGCCTCGGTGCCGAACGTCGTCAATCGCTCCGCCGTCCCCGATGGCGAGGTGGTCGACATGAACTTCCCCGCCGACGAGGACATCAGCGAAAGGCTGATCTTCCCGGTCACCGCCTCGCAGTCGAACGGCATCGAGGATGCGCGCTTCGTGCGCTTCGAGGACGAGGGGCGACGCACCTATTACGCGACCTACACCGCCTATAGCGGCAGCGCGATCCGCTCGGAGCTGCTGCAGACGGACGATTTCATCAACTTCCGCATGTCGCCGCTCTATGGCAGCGCCGCGCGCAACAAGGGCATGGCGCTGTTCCCGCGCAAGGTCGAGGGGCGCTACGCGATGATCGGCCGGCAGGACAACGAGAACCTCTATCTGATCTATTCCGACGATCTCTACGCCTGGGAAGGCGGCGTGCCGTTCATGCGGCCGCGCTTTCCCTGGGAGTTCGTCCAGATCGGCAATTGCGGCTCGCCGATCGAGCTCGACGAGGGCTGGCTGCTGCTGACCCATGGCGTCGGCCCGGTGCGGAAGTATTCGATCGGCGCGGCGCTGCTCGACAAGAAGGACCCGTCCAGGATCCTGGCCCGCTCCAGCGAGCCGATCGTCCGGCCCGAGCCGTCCGAGCGCGAGGGCTACGTGCCGAATGTCGTCTATACCTGCGGGGCGATGCGGCATGGCGACCACATCATCCTGCCCTATGCGCTGTCCGACACGGCCTCCAGCTTCGCCACCATGCGCATCGACGCGCTGCTGCGCTCGATGGAGGGCTGATATCGCCGTTCGAGGTCTCGATGCTGTGGACGCGGGCGATATCTCCGCGATAATGCTGGCCAATCGGAATGCCAGTGGGGGAGCGACGGCGGTTCATGGGGACGGAATTGGGTGAGGCCGGGTCGAGCCGGCTGGCCGTGGTGGTAATGGGTGTCTCGGGCTCCGGCAAGTCGAGCGTCGGCGAGGGCCTCGCATCGGCGCTCGGCATCGATTTCGTCGATGGCGACGGCCTGCACAGCCCCGAGAACGTCGCCAAGATGGCGAGCGGCATTCCGCTCGTCGACGACGACCGCTGGCCCTGGCTCGACAAGATCGGCGCCACGCTGGGCGATCGCGCCGCCCATCCGGCCGGCATCGTCGTCGCCTGCTCGGCGCTGCGCAAGATCTACCGCGACCGCATCCGCGCCGCCGCCGGCCAGCCGATCCGCTTCGTCTTCCTCGACGCGCCGCAGGTGCTCGTCCAGGAGCGGCTCGGCGCCCGCAAGGGTCATTTCATGCCGCCGAGCCTGCTCACCAGCCAATATGCGACGCTGGAGCGGCCGAATGGCGAGGCCGATGTGCTGCCCGTCGCCGTCGATGTCCCTGTGGTCGAGATCGTGCGTCGCGCCGCCGCCGAACTCGCCGCTCGCTGACGAGGGCGACGGCGCGGGAGAACAGGAAACCACGCCGGCGCGAAACTTCGGAACAATGCCGCTCGCTTCTTCGCGCACTCCACCGTACTCGTTGCAGGCCCGTTCGTTTCCGGCGCGGCCTCCGCCCGCCATGCCCGCAATGTCCGTCCCGGTCGCCTGCCATGCCGATGAGCCCTGACCAGACCGCCGTCGCCCTGAAGGGCGTCGTCAAGCGCTTCGGCGCGCAGACGGTGCTGGACGGGTTGTCGCTCGCCGTGCCGCGCGGCGAGTTCCTCGCGATCGTCGGCCCGAGCGGCAGCGGCAAGACGACGGCGATGCGGACCATCGGCGGCTTCGAGACGCCCGACGAGGGCTCGGTCTTCATCGCCGGGCGCGACGTCACGGCGCTGCCGCCCGAGCAGCGCGACGTCAACACGGTGTTCCAGAGCTACGCGCTGTTCCCGCATCTCTCCGTCCTCGACAATGTCGCCTACGGCCCGCGCATGCGCGGCGTGGGACGCGCCGAACGCCGCCGTCGGGCCGGCGAACTGCTCGATCTCGTCCGCCTCTCCGGCGTCGCCGACCGCAAGCCGGCCCAGCTCTCGGGCGGCATGCAGCAGCGCGTGGCGCTCGCCCGTGCGCTCGCCAACGAGCCGGCCGTGCTGCTGCTCGACGAGCCGCTCGGCGCTCTCGACCGGAAATTGCGGGAAGAGATGCAGCGCGAATTGCGCCGCATCCAGTCGGAGCTCGCCGCCACCTTCATCTACATCACGCATGACCAGGAGGAGGCGTTCGGCATGGCCGACCGCCTCGCCGTGATGCGCGACGGCCGCTTCGCCCAGATCGGCGACCCGGCGACGCTCTACGACCAGCCGGTCGACGCCTGGGTCGCGCTGTTTCTGGGCAGCGCCAACCGCATCCGCGCGACGCTGGGCGAGGGCGAGGCGCTCGCCTCCGATCTCGGCCCGCTCCTGGCCGGCCATGTCGCGGCCGATCTTGGTGCCGGTGATCCCGCGCTGGTCGTCGTCCGGCCCGAGCAGACCCGCTTTTCCCGCGCCGCCGTCACC
>JAEWAD010000575.1 GCA_023391905.1 Pseudomonadota bacterium
ATCCAGAAACACCCGCACTCGAGACGGCACCCCAGCCCCAGGACCCACAAACACCGCGTAAAAAGCCTCAACGTCGCCCACGTCAAAAGCCTCAAGAACCGGAACAAGGCGTCCGGCCGCGATGTCGGCCTCGACATGGAAGCGCGTCAGCCGCGCCAGCCCGGCGCCCGCCAGCGCCAGCTGCCGCAACGCCTCGCCGTCGCTCGCCAGCACATCCCCCTCAGGAGGAACTTCGACGATCTCGCCGTCGACACGGAACGGCCAGTTCTCGATCGCCCGCGCATAGCCGAAGCGCAGGCGGTTGTGGCCGGCGAGATCCGACGGCGTCCGCGGCACGCCACGTCGCGCGAAATAGGCCGGCGACCCGACCACCACCTTGCCCGTCTCGCCAAGCTTGCGCGCGATCAGCCCCGATGTCTTCAACGGCCCCGCCCGGATCGCAACGTCTGCCCGGGCCTCGATCAGGTCGACGACACGGTCGGTGATGGCGAGGTCCAGCGTGATTTCCGGGTAGAGGGCGACGAACGACGGTATCAGCGGCAGCAGCCGGATCGTCGCGAACGGCACGTTGACGTTCACCCGCAGCAGGCCGGAGGGACGACCGGCCGCTGCGACCGCGCGCTCCGTTGCCTCGAGCTCGGCCAGAAGCCGGACGCTCCGCTCATGGAAGCTCCGCCCCTCGTCGGTCAGCTCGAGCCGGCGGGTCGAACGTACCAGGAGCCGCGCTCCCAGGCGTGTCTCCAGCCGGGTCACCAGCTTGCTCACCGCCGAGGGCGTCAGGGCGAGGGCCCGCGCGGCGGCGGAGAAGCCTCCCAGTTCGACGACCCGGACGAAGGCGGACATTTCGCCGAACCGATTGATCTCGAAGCCGGACATGTGAAGCGAATTCCAAGAAGCTGATCTTCGGCGAATCTAATTCAAGGGATCGCGGGTCTATCTTGAGGCAATCCTCAACGGACAGAGCTTCATCATGCCAGTCGCCCTCCTTGCGTTGACGGCCGGAGCCTTCGGCATCGGCGTCACCGAATTCGTCATCATGGGCCTGCTCATGGAGGTCAGCGCCGATCTCGGCGTCTCGATCTCGATGGCGGGCTTGCTCATCTCCGGCTACGCGCTCGGCGTCGTCATCGGCGCGCCGCTTCTGACCGGCATCACGGCGCGGTGGTCGCGCAAGACGACCCTTCTCGTCCTGATGGCGGTTTTCACCGTCGGCAACGCGGCCTGCGCCCTAGCTCCGGACTATGCGAGCCTGATGGCGGCGCGTGTCCTCGCCGCTTTCGCCCATGGCACTTTCTTCGGAGTCGGCTCGGTCGTGGCGACGACGCTGGTGGCGCCAGATCGCCGGGCGTCGGCGATCGCGATCCTGTTCACCGGGTTGACGGTCGCCAATGTGCTGGGCGTGCCGTTCGGGACATGGCTCGGTCGGGCCTATGGCTGGCGCGCCACCTTCTGGGCCGTCACGGCGGTCGGAGTCGCGGCCTGCGTCGTCATCGCCATGCTGGTGCCGCGTGACGCGCCGGATGCAGAGGCGCCGGATTTCCGCCGGGACCTGAAGGCGCTGATGCGCCGGCCGGTGCTGCTGGGACTGCTGACGACGGTGCTCGGCTATGCCGGCGTCTTTGCGGTCTTCACCTATATTGCGCCGCTGCTGACGCAGGTGACCGGCCTGCCCGAGGCGGCGGTATCGCCGATCCTGTTCGTGTTCGGTGGCGGCCTCATCGTCGGCAACCTCCTCGGCGGTCGGCTTGCGGATCGCCGGCTGGTACCGACGATGCTCGGTACGCTGGTCACGCTCGCCGTCGTCCTGCTGGCGACGGGGCCTGCCCTTCACCATCCCGTCAGCGCCGTGGTGATGGTGGGTCTGCTCGGCGCCGCGGCCTTCGCGACGGTGGCGCCGCTGCAGATGTGGGTGATCGAGCAGGCGCAGGGCGCCGGCCAGAGCCTGGCCTCGAGCTTCAACATCGCGGCCTTCAATCTCGGCAACGCGATCGGCGCCTGGATCGGCGGCCTGGTGATCGATCATGGTCCGGGGCTGACCGGAGTCCCCTGGATCGCGGCGTTCCTGCCGATCGTCGCTCTCATCGTCGCCCTCTGGGCGCTCCGCACCACGCCAGCCCCGTCGCTCGCTGGTGCCGGCGTCGGGAGTGAGTGCGTCGAATAGGGAAGGGGAGGCTAGGCAAGCGGTGCCCGCCGGTCCGGCGCCGCTTTTGACACGGCTGCGCCTGGCATTCGAGGACGGAACGGGTTGGGGGGCAGGACTAGTCTGCCTTCCTGCCTCGTCGACAGGACTGCGCTCGACGACCTCCACCCGGGGCGCGGCCAGTGCAAGGGCCGCGATGGAGGCAGGACGCTCGGGCGGGCGTCGTGGATCTCGCAGGGGCCGTTTGACGAAATGGAACGGTTCCGGAGTTCGCGTATCGTCTCAAGCCATCCAGCTTTGGCTGCCCGTTCGCGCTCCCGCCGTCGTGGAGCTTCGGACCAAGGTCGCGAACCCGGAGATCGGTAGAAGTTCGAGGCGGATGACGGCGGCGTTGTGGCCTCGAGTCGTCGGAGAGCTCCCGATTTTTCTCGAAGGTTCTCGGGGATCGCGGCGAAACGGCCTCAAGAGCGTCGCTCCCTGGTCTGTCATTTTCCTGCCTTGGCCATCAGGCTGGCGGAAATTTTCTCCGCTGATCAGGCCTGCTTCCGTTGGGTCTGGCTTGTGGAAGTGGGTTTATCCACTCTTGTCCCCAGGGGTGTTGGACCCCATGTTGAGAATAGTGATTGACGCGGTGGGTCGGCGTGC
>JAEWAD010000576.1 GCA_023391905.1 Pseudomonadota bacterium
GCGCCGGGCAGGGCTCCGGCGCGCCATTGGGTTTCGCTAGTCCTTGCGCAGGCGGCGCGGCTGCGGCAGCGCGAAGAAGCGGCCGAGCAGGCCCTGCGGGAACAGGACCACAACGGCGATGAAGGCGATGCCCGTCACCAGCAGCCAGTAGTTGCCGATCGTCTCCGACAGGTAGCCTTCCATGTACTTGACGATGATGGCGCCGATGAAGGCCGCGAGCAGCACGGCCTTGCCGCCCACCGCCGCCCAGATCAGGATTTCGGTCGACAGCGCCAGTCCGATGACGGCCGGCGAGACGAAGCTGAACTGGGTCGCGAACAGGCCGCCGGCGAGACCGGCGACGCCACCCGAGATGGCGAGCGCCAGCACTTTCCAGAGCGGGACGAAGAAGCCGAGGCTCATGATGCGGCGTTCGTCGCAGCGGATGCCGCGCAGCACGGTGCCATAGGGCGAGCGCTCCACGGCGAGCAGGAACAGGAAGGCGAGGAGCGCGAAACCGAGCACCAGCAGGTAGCCGGCGAACGGATCCGCGCTGTCGAGGCCGCCGGGCAGCGGCAGCGGCGGCACGTCGAGCAGGCCGTTGAAGCCGCCGATGTAGCGCCAGTTGGTGGTGACGCGTTCGGCGATGACGGCGGCGGCGATGGTGATGATGCCGAAATAGGCGGTGCGTAGTCCCTTGCCGAAGAACAGCGCCGCGCCAGTCAGACTGCCGAACACGGCGCCGGCGACGACCGCGAGCAGCAGGCCGAGCCAGGGCGAGTCCGGGATGCCCGGCAACATGCCCTTTGAGGTCAGCGACATCGCATAGGCGCCGGCGCCGAAGAACAGCGCCTGGCCGAAGCTGACCAGGCCGCCCTGGCCCCAGATGAAGGCCAGGCTGGTCGCGGCAATGCCGTAGATCAGGAGCTGGCCGAACATGGCCAGTTCCCACGGGCCGAGCAGCATCGGCAGGGCCGCAAGAACGGCCCAGACCGCCAGGGTCGGAAGGAGACGAAGGGTCATTTGCTGCGCAGTCCCGACAGGCCGGAAGGAAGGAAGCGGATCGTGACGATGGCCAGCAGGAACACGACGATCTGCGCGATCACGGGCGTCCACCAGGCGGAGACCAGCGTGGTCGAGCTGCCGATGACGACGGAGCCCCAGATGGCGCCGGCCGGGCTTCCGACGCCGCCGACCAGGATCGACAGGAAGGCGGGCAGGACGAAGCCCATGCCCATCTGCGGATCGACGCTCATCAGCGGCGCCATCACCGCGCCGGAGAGGCCGGCGAGGCCAGCGCCGACGCTGAAGGTGGAGCGGTCGAGCCGGCGCATGTTGATGCCGAGGCACTGCGCCATCTGGCGGTTGGCCATCGCGGCGCGGGCCGCAAGGCCGACAGAAGTGCGGTAGAGCACCAGGAAGACCGCGAGCGCCACCAGGATGGCGATCAGGATCACGACCAGCCGATAGGACGAATAGGCGACGCCGAACAGCTGCACCGGCTCCGTCAGCGGCGCGGCGACCTGCTGCGACTGCGGGCCGAAGACGATGACGATCGCCTGCCGGATGGCCAGCGACAGGCCCCAGGTGGCGAGGATCGTGTCGACCGGCCTGTCATAGATGAAGCGCAGGATCGCCGCGTCGCAGAGGAGGCCCACCAGGCCGACCGTGACGAAGGCGAGCGGCACGCAGAGCCAGAACGGCACGCCGACGCCCTGCGCTACCAGTACCGTATAGGCGCCGAGCAGGAAGAACTCGCCATGGGCGAGGTTGATGACCTGCATCAGGCCGAAGATGACGACCAGTCCCACGCATACCAGCAGCAGGACGGAGGTGTAGTTCAGGGCATCCAGGGCCAGTCCGAAGAAGGACACCATCGCCTCAAAGTCCCATGTTCTGGGTGATGAGCTCGGGCTCGGCGATCAGCCGGGCCGTGGGGCTCTCGCCGGTGATCAGGCCGTTCTCGAGGAAGGCCACGCGCTCGGCGAGGATCTCGACCATTTCGAAGTTCTGCTCGATGACGATCACGGTCAGCCCCTCCGTGGCGCTGATCGCGGCGAGCTTCTCGGCGATCTCGTGCACGATGTTGGGCTGGATGCCCTCGGACGGCTCGTCGAGCAGCAAGAGCTTCGGCCGGCCAATCAGGGCGCGCGCGATGGCGAGCTGCTGCATCTGGCCGCCCGACAGCGTGCCGGCGCGTTGGGCGTGGCGTTCGCGCAGGATCGGGAACCAGTCGTAGATCTGGTCGAGACGCTCCATCCCGAGCCCGGGCTTGCCGATCACGCCCATGCGCAGGTTCTCGAGGATGGTGAAATCACCGAAGATCTCGCGTCCCTGCGGGACATAGGCGACGCCCAGATTGCTGATCCGGTGCGCGGGCAGGCCGCCGATCGGCTTGCCTTCCAGCCGGATCTCGCCGGCGGAGGGCTTGATAAGGCCGATCAGGGTCTTCGCCAACAGGGTCTTGCCCATGCCGTTGCGGCCCATGATCGCGAGGCGTTCGCCGGCCGAAACCTTGAGGTCGATACCCTTGAGCACGTCGGCGCCGCGGGCATAGCCGGACCGGAGCGCTTTGATCTCAAGCATGGCGATCTCCGAGATAGGCGGCCCGGACCTGCGGGTCGGCGCGCACTTCGTCGTAGCTTCCCTCGCGCAGCACTTCGCCGCGCATCATCACGATCAGCGGGCAGGCGAGGTCGCGGACGAAGGTCATGTCGTGTTCGATCACGAGGATGGCCGTGTCGGTCGTCTCGTTGATCCGGCGGATCAGCTCGATGGTGGCCTGCGTCTCGGTCGCGGTCATGCCGGCCGTCGGCTCGTCGAGCAGCAGCAGCTTCATGCCGCGCGCGACCAGCATCAGGATCTCGAGCCGCTGCTTGATGCCGTGCGGCAGCTGCGAGGCGACCTTGTCGCCATATTCGGCGAGGCCGGCCTCCTCGAGCATGCGGATTGCTTCGGCGCGATCTCCGCGCCAAAGCAACGTCTTCAGGGCCTTGCCGCCCGTGGCGCGGGCGGCAAGGGCGATCTCCATGTGCTCCATGACGGTCAGGTCGGAGAGCACGCCGGGCACCTGGAACTTGCGCCCGACGCCCATGCGGCTGACCTTGTGGGCGGCGAGCCCGGAGATCCGGCGTCCTGCCAGAGTCGCCGTGCCGGCGCTCGGGGGCAGGACGCCCGTGAGGATGTTGAACAGGGTGCTCTTTCCGCAACCGTTCGGCCCGACGATGCACTTGATCCCGGCGGCATCGAGCGAAAAGCTCACCCCTCGCAGGGCATGGATGCCGCCAAAGCTCTTGCGTATATCGTCAATTTTCAGGAAGTCGGCGGTCACGGACGAACCCATCAGAGGCTGCACTGATCCGGTGCGTTGACCTTGCCGATGTACTCTTCCATGGCGAGCTGGCCACCCTTGACCGAGGCGATCAGGATGTTCAGGTCGACGTGACGATCGGACGGGCGGAGCGTGACTTCGCCGTTTCCGGACAGGATCGACTGGTTGGGCAGGGCGGCCATGATGGCAGCCTTGTCGTCCGTGTCGGCCTTGCGGACCGCGTCGATATAGAACCTGGTCAGCCCGTAATGGGAGTCGGCGTAGTAGGTCACGACGGCGTCGTCGCCGAACATCTTGCGCTGGCGCGCGACGAAGTCCTTGGCCTCGGGGCGGTCGAGCGACTGCATGAACGGCAGCGGGGCGATGATGCCCTCGGCCTCTTCGCCGCTGAAGCCCGGCAGATAGTTCTCGTTGAAGCCGAGGAACGAGATGCCGACCTTGCCCTTGAGGCCCGAGGCGGCGAACTGCTTGACGAAGGTGACGCCGTCGGCGCCCGGCAGCGTCAGGATGACGAAGTCGGCGCCGGATTCCTCGATCTTGCGCAGCGTCGGCGCGAAGTCCTTCATGCCGAACGGCGTGTATTCCTCGCCGGCGATCTTGGCGCCGCTAGCCTCGGCCTTGGCGCGGATGGCGGCATTCATCTTCTGCGGCCAGGTATAGTCGGCGCCGAACAGGTAGAAGCTCTTGGCGCCGCGGCCCGCGAGGAACGGGATCAGCGGCTCGACGAAATGCGCCGGAACCGGGCTGTAGCAGGCCATCCACGGGCTGCAGACGCCGCCTTCATAGTCGGTGGCGTAGAGCAGCGGGGTCTTGCCGCGCTCGATGGTCGACTTGATCGCGTCGCGGTTGGCGCTGGTGACGGGGCCGACGATCGCGTTGACGGCATCGCGGCGGATCAGCTGCGTCGCGCGCTCCACGGCGGTGCGCGGATCGGTCTTGTCGTCGGCCTGGACGATCTCGATCTGGCGACCGAGCACGCCGCCGGCGGCATTGGCCTCGTCGACGGCCATCTTCACGCCCTGGATGCCCTGCTGGGCGAAGAGCTCGAGACCGCCCGAGAAGGGCAGCAGCACGCCAAGCTTGAACGGCTCGGCCTGGGCACGCGCCAGGCTCGGCATTCCCAGCGGCAGCGTCAGCGCCGCGGAGCCGGCCAGGAAGCTACGACGGCTCAGGCGGCCGCCGAGGATGTTGTTGTTGTCGCGTTTCGTCATGTTCCCCTCACTTTTTATGCGCCTTGGCCAATTTGGACCCGGCAAAGCTGAGCGGATAATTTCATATGTCTACAAACAGTCAATACATTTTGAGAACAGTGTGTCGTGGATTGTGCCTAACCAACAGTCAGGCTGACTAAAATTAGGAGTCCGAAGGGAAAAATCAGCCCGAAGACGCAAGCGGGGTGTCGTGAGATAGAGCCAAAATATCGTTGCTCATCATATGACTTTTCTGCTCTGCTTGACGCGCTTGGTCTACCCAAGCGGCATCGGGATTCCGGTCGGTGGTCAATCAGACTGCCGTCAAAAGAGGCTGCATGGTTCGGGCGTGATTCGTCCGGCGCTGGACGGACGGCGCCTCGGATTTGTCTACCGCAAGGGACTTGGGAGAGGGCGGGGCGCGCGGCGGCCAAGGGTTCTGCGCCAAGCCGCGACAGGTTTCGCCGGGGGCGCGGTTCAGGCGCCGGATCGCGACTGCCGTTGCTTCCATTCGGAATAGAGGCCCGGTCCCGTCGTGGTGAGCGGGACGTGCCGGATCGGCATCGACTGTTCCACCAACGGCTTGGCCAGCTCCGCATAGAGTGCGGCCGTGGAGAGGCCGTAGGGTTCCCCATCCTCGTTGGACTGGGCGTAGAACACCTGGCTGACGCCGGCGAGCCGCATCGCGGCCAGGCACATGGGGCAGGGGTGGCCGCTCGCATAGACGACGCAGCCGGCGAGATTGGGAGAGGCGAGCTTCTGGCTCGCGACACGAAGCGCCGTGAGTTCGGCATGGGCCGTCGGGTCGTTGCTGGCGAGGATCTCGTTGACGCCCGTGGCGATCACGGTGCCGTCCTTGACGATGACGGCGCCGAAGGGGCGGCCGCCCTGTTCCATGTTGGCGCGGGCGAGGGCAACGGCCTCGCCGAGATGGCGCTCGGTATCGTCCATGGTCTGCCTCCTACTTCGCGCCGGCTCGCGTCAGGATCGTCTCGATCTCCGTGTAGCCGCGCTTGCGCGCATGCTGGAGCGGCGTGACGCCGTCGCGATCGGCCAGGTTTGTGTCCGCCCCGGCGTCGACGAGGATCCGGACAATGCGCTGGTGCCGTTCGCCACCGTCACCGAGGATGACGGCCTCGATCAATGCGGTCCAGCCAAGATCATTGACATGGTCGACGTCGACGCCGGCCGCGATCAGCGTCTTGACCGTCTCGACATGGCCCCGCTCGGCGGCCGGAATGAGCGCCGTGCCGCCGAAGCGGTTGGTGCTCTTCAGATCGGCGCCATGCGCCAGTGTCATCTTGAGGATCTCGAGATGGCCGCGCGCGCCGGCATAGAGATAGGGGCTGTCGTTGATCCGGTCCTTGGCGTTGACATCCGCGCCAGCCTCGATCAGGGCGCGCGCGGCCGCGACATGGTCGGCATGGGTCGCGACCAGCAGCGCCGTTTGCCCCTTTGCGTCACGGGCGTCGATCGGGGCGCCCTCGGCGAGGAGAGCCTTGATGGCGGCGGCGTCGCCCTTGGCGGCCGCCTGATGCAGGGGAGTGTCTGTCATGGTCTGTCCGGATGCGGTCGGCGGGAATAGCAGCGTCGCCGCCAGCATGAGGAGGGCGAGCAGGGTGGAAGGTCTGGTCATGAGGCTCCCTGATGCAATGGCGTTCTCTTCGATCCTAGCACGGGGGGGCGGGAGGGGGCTGCGCGCTGCGCATGGCGGGAGGCGGCCGCGGCGTCTTCGGCGAGGGCGGTGCATAACCCGCATTTAATTCGCCGGGTGGGGTTCCAAACCGCGGAGAGACCTCCTATATGACCACTGCGCGACGGCGATGGCCATCGCGCTTGACGCGGGGTGGAGCAGCCCGGTAGCTCGTCAGGCTCATAACCTGA
>JAEWAD010000067.1 GCA_023391905.1 Pseudomonadota bacterium
CGCGTAGATCGGGTCGCGCATGACAGAGTTCATTTCGCAGGCCGTGCTGAAGCGCGACCTGTTTTCCGAAACGCACAAGGGCCATCCCGCCAACGCGCCGGAGATTGCGGCGGCGCGCCCCCGGGGGGCCCCCGCCCCCCCGGGCCCCGACGAGCGGGCGCTTCGCCTGTTGGCGGACGCCTTGCGCCCTTGCGAGCGATCCGGCGGCGCGGCATAGCTTTTCCCCTGAATGGGAGTGCTGCCATGCCGTTGGACAATGCGCGCGAGAGACCGGTCGAGATCCTCACTGCGGAGGAGGCGACCGACGAGCATGCCCGGCTCAGCGCCGAGATCGCGGAAAACGACATCCGCTATCACCAGCAGGACGCGCCGACGATCTCGGACGCGGACTATGACGCGCTCCGCCGCCGCCTCGTCGCGATCGAGGCACGCTTTCCCGATCTAATTTCCGCCGCCAGCGTCTCGGTCGGCGCCGCGCCCGCGGCCAAGTTCGCCAAGGTGCCGCATGTCGTGCCGATGCTCTCGCTCGACAACGCCTTCGACGACCAGGACGTCGTCGACTTCGTCGATCGTGCCCGGCGCTTCCTGAAGATCGATGGCGGCGAGGCGATCCCGTTCACGGCCGAGCCGAAGATCGACGGCCTGTCGCTGTCGCTGCGCTACGAGGGCGGGCGCCTGGTGACCGCGGCAACGCGCGGCGACGGCTTCGAGGGCGAGAACGTCACCGTCAACGCGCGCACGATCGCCGATATTCCGAAAGAGCTGCCGAAGGGCGTGCCCGAGATCGTCGAGATCCGCGGCGAGTGCTACATGGCGCAAGCCGATTTCGAGGCGCTGAACGCCCGCATGGCGGCGAATGGCGGCGGCAAGAGCTTCGCCAATCCGCGCAATGCCGCGGCGGGATCGCTGCGCCAGCTCGACCCGAAGATCACCGCCTCGCGGCCGCTCCGCTTCTTCGCCTATGCCTGGGGCGAGATGAGCGCCATGCCGGCCGAGACACAGATGGGCATGGTCGAGGCGTTCGCCAGCTGGGGCCTGCCGACCAATCCGCGCATGATCCTCTGCAATACGGTCGAGGAGGCGCTCGCCTTCTACCATGCGCTGGAGACCGATCGCGCCGGGCTCGGCTACGACATCGACGGCGTCGTCTACAAGGTGAACTCGCTCGCCCTGCAGAACCGGCTCGGCTTTGTCTCGCGCAGCCCGCGCTGGGCGGTCGCGCACAAATTCGCGGCCGAGCAGGCGGTGACGGTGCTGAACGGCATCGACATCCAGGTCGGCCGAACCGGCGCGCTGACGCCGGTCGCCAAACTGCAACCGGTGACGGTCGGCGGCGTCGTCGTTTCGAACGCGACCCTGCACAACGAGGACTACATCAAGGGTATCGGCGGCGACGGCCTGCCGATCCGCGACGGCGTCGACATCCGCGTCGGCGACACGGTCGTCGTGCAGCGCGCCGGCGACGTGATCCCGCAGATCGTCTCGGTGATGCTCGACCGCCGTCCGGACGATTCCGCTCCTTACGAATTCCCCACGCTCTGCCCGGTCTGCGGCAGCCACGCCGTGCGCGAGGAGGGCGAGGCGGTGCGGCGCTGCACCGGCGGGCTGATCTGCTCGGCCCAGGCGGTCGAGCGCATCCGTCACTTCGTCTCGCGCAACGCCTTCGACATCGAGGGGCTGGGCGAGAAGCAGGTGCAGGCCTTCCACGAATGGGGGCTGATCAAGGAGCCGGCCGACATCTTCACGCTGGAGGCGCGCGACGCGAACCAGCTGCAGCGGCTCAAGAACCGGGACGGCTTTGGCGACACCTCGGCCCGCAATCTCTTCGCCGCGATCAACGAGCGTCGCTCGATCGCGCTCAACCGCTTCATCTTCGCGCTCGGCATCCGCCATGTCGGCCAGACGAACGCCAAGCGGCTCGCCCGCCATTTTGGCACCGTCGAGGCGTTTCGCGATACGGCGCTGGCGGCGCAGCCGCCGGGACCGGAACTGCTGAAGGGCAATGATTCCTGGGTCGAGCTGATCGGCATCGAAGGCATCGGCGGGGTCGTCGCCGAGGCGCTCGTCGACTTCTTCGACGAGCCGCACAATCGCGACGCCTTCGCGCGGCTGCTGGAGCAGGTGACGCCGCAGCCGCTCGAGGCAGCCAGCACCGATAGCCCCGTCGCCGGCAAGACGGTCGTCTTCACCGGCACGCTGGTCCGCATGACCCGCGACGAGGCCAAGGCGATGGCGGAGCGGCTGGGCGCGAAGGTGGCCGGCTCCGTCTCGAAGAAGACGGATCTCGTCGTCGCCGGCCCCGGCGCCGGCTCGAAGCTCAAGGCGGCGGCCGAGCACAATATCGAGGTGATCGACGAGGACGGCTGGTTCACGCTGGTCGGCGCGGACTGAGGCGACAAGGGGCGTCCCGTCTCGGGGCGCCCCTACGCCTTCACAACGAGGCGGCGGATCGCCTGAAACCAGCTCGATCGCGGCTTGCTCCGCAATCGAGCTGCATCGGCCGGAGCGCTACCTCTCGTAGAACTTGTTCAGCCGGGGGCTGATGACGACTTCGTTGAGGCAGACCGAGGCTGGCTGGGTCGCGATGAAGAGCGCGAGTTCGGCAAGGTCTGCCGGCTGGAGCATCGCGCCGCGTTCCTCGGTCGTCGGCGGCGTCGGCCGCTTGTCGAGGATCGGCGTCGCGACTTCCGCCGGCAGGATCGCCGTCGAGCGGATGCCGTTGCGATACTCCTCCATGTTGATGCTCTGGCTCATCGCCACCACGGCATGCTTGGCGGCGGTATAGGCGGGGCCGCTGACCGGATGGATGAACTTGCCGGCCCAGGATGCGATGTGGATCAGCTGGCCTTGCTGCGCCCTGCGCATCGGATGCATAGCGGCGGCGGCGCAGTAGAAGGCAGCCGATAGATTGCTGTTGATGAGGCCGTCGATGCTGGTCGTGGTCAGGTCCTTCCAGGCGCGTTCGACGATGTTGCCGCCGGCGTTGTTGACCAGGATGTCGAGCCGTCCGAACTGCGCCTCGATCCTCGCGACGATCGCGCCCGCCGTTTCGGGCTGCGTCAGGTCGCCGGCGATCGTGACGCACTGGCCGCCATTTCCGGCAATCGTCTCCGCCGTCCGGTCGAGGGCTTCCTGCCGCCGTCCCGTCAGGACGACGGCGCAGCCGGCTCCGGCGAGCGCAGTCGCGACCGCCTGCCCGATTCCGCTGCCCGCACCGGTGATCCAGGCGACTTTTCCAACCAGACTGGTCATGCGATTCCGTCCTTGCGAGTGAGTTCCCGCTGATACGGACGAACCGGCCGGACGACAAGGGCGCGATGGACTGACCATCCTTGAAGGGCATTCTTCCGCCATGCGCTGAGGCCCGCCCGTTCGGGCAGGCCTCAGTTCCTGCGGCTTGTGGGTCTTACGGCGCCGCGGGGGCCGTTGCCGGTGCCGCCGGATCGCTGGCCGGCGGGGTCATCGGGTCGGCCGCCGGCATGGTCGTGTCCGGCGCAGCCGCCTTGGCGGCATCCGATTCCTGCTGTGCGGCGGTCTTGAATTCCGGCGCCGCGTTGAGCTCTTCCTTGCTGGTGGCGAGCACCAGCTTCACGTCCTTGTCGGTCTTCACGCGCTCCAGCGTGGTGGGCGCGACCGCGACGTCCTTGCGGCCGATGCCGAGGAAGCCGCCGACACCGATCACCACGGCCTTCACCTGGCCGTCGTCGGTGGCGAGAATGTCGACGATCTTGCCGAGGTTCTCGTCGGTGCCGCTATAGACGGTCGAGCCGATCAGGTTCGAGGCGAGCCAGTCGGTGCTGCCGTCCTCCAGCACGATGAAGCGGTCGGCGGCGGCCGGAGCGACGGTGGTCGTCGCGGCCGGCGGGGTCGCAGGCTCAGCCGGGGTTGTGGCCGCCGGCGGCGTGGCCGGTTCGGCGGGCGTGGTTGCATCCTGCGCCAGCACGGGTCCAGCAGCCAGGAGAGCGACCAGGGCGGTGGTTCCAAACAGCTTCTTCATGGTCGTTAACTCCGTGTCTTTTCTAGCCTATTGAGCTTGGGCTCGCCGGGACAACGGAGGCGGGTAGGTCACGTTCCATCACGAAACCTGTCGCGCTGACAGGTTTCGTGATGGCATTCGGAGTGGCTGGCTATGCGTCCAGCGGTTGCGTCGCCTGGATCAGGAATTGCAGATCGACGCCTTGCAGGCCGGGCGCGAGCGCCTCGCGGACGCGGGCGTGATAGGCGTCCATCCAGGCGCGTTCGGCCGGGGTGAGCAGGGCGGTATCGATCAGGTTGCGGTCGATCGGCGCCAATGTGATCGTCTCGAAGCCGAGCATCTCGCGGTCGCCGCCCTCGATCGGCGCCGGCGGCGTGACGACGATCAGGTTCTCGATGCGGATGCCATAGGCG
>JAEWAD010000119.1 GCA_023391905.1 Pseudomonadota bacterium
GATCATCTTCGCCAGCTCCAACCATGTGATCGGCCTCTATCGGCGCGAGACGCGGATTGACCATCACGCCCCGGCCGCCCCCGACAGCCGCTACGGCCTTTCCAAGGCGTTCGGCGAGGACCTCGCCGCGCTCTACGCCTACAAGCACGGCATCAGGGCGCTCTGCATCCGCATCGGCTCCTCCTTCGTCGAACCGGCCGATGCGCGCCAGCTCGCGACCTGGATGTCCTTCGCCGACCTCGTGCGGATGATCGATGTCGGCCTCGAGGCTGACTACGTTTTCGAGGTCGTCTATGGCGTCTCCGACAATGCAGCGAGCTGGTGGGACAATTCCAACGCCAGACGGCTCGGCTACAAGCCGGCCGACAGCGCCGACCGCTTCGCCGCGACACTGGTCGGCAAGACAACCGAGGACCTTCTCACCGAGCGGACCCAGGGTGGCGCCTTCGCCAGCAACGAGTTCGACGGCGACCCGGACGCCCTGCCCTAGTCGGCACCTGCCGGCAGGGCGCCTTTGCCCCGGTTGAATCCGAAATCGCGCGCGACCCACAACAGATCATGCTGCGGTGCAGCGAGACGAAATGCTCCAAATTTTGAAGCAGTTAAGAATATTGCGTCGCAGCAAGACTCTACGGCCAGCTAAACTTTGATGTAAAATGATGAGGTGCGGCCCTCAATTTGGGAGGCACTGCGTCATGCCGCCGTTGCGGCCCCTCCTCACCTTGCCTATGCTGCGGCCATCTCGGACCGACGCTGGACGTCCCCGAGTTGGCTATTGGGGAGGATAGTTATGAAGAAGATTCTGAAGACGCTCGCGCTCGGCGCATCCGTCTCGCTGGTCGCCACGGCGGCCTACGCCCAGGGCGGCGGCTCGCTCGGCAAGGCCGTCGGCGGTTATTCGTTCGAGGACGCGGCCAAGGAAGCGGCGACCACCAAGGATTTCCACTCCAAGGACGGCAAGCTGACCTTCGCCATCGTCACCCACACCGCCGGCAACGGCTTCTTCGATCCCACCTATGTGGGCGCGCAGGTGGCGGCCGACGCTTTCGGCATCAACCTGATCAAGCTCGGCTCCGAGGCCCCGGTCGACGACATTCCGCGCGAGATCGAGATCCTGAACCAGGTCATCAACGATCCGACGATCGACGGCCTGATCATGACGACGCCGCAGTCGGGCGCCTATGACGACATCGTCAAGAAGGCCTTCGCCAACGGCATCCCGGTCGCGACCACCAACTCGTTCGACCCGGCGATCGCCAACCGCTCGCAGATCAGCCACACCGGCCAGCTGTCGTCGGCCGCGGCGTTCGGCGGCGAGGCGCTCGCCAAGTGCATCCTCGATTCGGGCGCCAAGGGCGGCTCGATCATCTTCCCGTCGACGACCACGCTCGGCAACGAAGAGGTGAACCGCCGCGTCACCGCCGCCTTCGAAGCCGCCGTCAAGGCGCTGAACGCTGCCGGCCGCCTCGCCGACTTCAAGGTCGACGCCGGCCCGGAGAACATCGGCATCGACGTCAACAAGGACGACATCACCAACTCCGTCGTCTCGCTGATCGAATCGCGCGGTGACGTCGTCGGCGCGTTTGCCGCCAACGGTTTCGTGACGCCGGCGCTCGGCGACGCCGTGGCCCAGCTGAAGATGAACAACAAGGTCTGCGCCTTCGGCTTCGACCTCGGCCCGAAGCAGCAGGAGCAGATCCGCACCGGCGCGCTCACCGGCTCGCTCGGCCAGCAGCCGTTCCTGCAGGGCTTCTGGCCCGTCGCGCAGCTCTACCTTCAGATCGACCGCGGCGTCTCCGCCGCCAATCTCGACACGAGCGCGCAGCTCGTGACGAAGGACACGGTCGACCTGGTCGGCAAGCGCTTCGAGAACTGAGGCAACACAGGGAGGCGTCCGGCTTGCCGGGCGCCTCCTGGCCCTGAAGCGATGCCTGTCCGGCCGAGGCGAGACCGGCTGCCGTTCCGGCGGCGGCGTGGTTGTGTCGCCTCGTCAGCACGGCATCTTGTCCGGTCCGAGCCTCGGCGACCACGCCGGCAGAGCGGCCGCGCGCCGCGATCCTCCTGTATCCAGCAGAGCGCCCTGCACCCATGACGTCCACCACACTTGCCCCGCCCCGCAGACGCCTGCCTCTCGAGATGATCGGAGGCTGGGAAGTCGGCCTGCTGATCTTCATGGTGCTGCTCTACATCGCGGGCGTCTTCATCAATCCGAAGTTCTTCGGCCAGACCGACGCGATTTCCGCGATCCTGCGCGACACGGCGCGCTATGGCGTCATGGCGGCCGGGATGACTTTCGTCATCATCAACAAGGACCTCGACCTGTCGGTCGGCTCGACCTTCGGCCTGGTGGCGACCGTCTTCTCGCTCGCCTTCTCGACGTCCTATTACGATCTCGGCATCGTTCCGTCGCTGGTCGCGGCGATCGCCGTCGGCCTCGGCGTCGGCCTGATCAACGGCTATTTCGTCACCTATCTGCGCGTGCCGTCCTTCATCACGACGCTGACCATGCTCTTCATCGGTCGCGGCTTCGTGCTGGGGCTGACCGGCGGCAAGACGGTTTCCTACAGCGAGAAGGCGGCGACGGCGCCCTGGTTCTTCCAGATCGGCGAGACCAACTCCTTCGGCTTCAACAACCAGATCCTGATCTTCGCGCTCGTCACCATCGTCG
>JAEWAD010000167.1 GCA_023391905.1 Pseudomonadota bacterium
CTGCGGCAAGTCGACGACGATGAAGATGCTGACCGGCCTGATCACTCCGACGGAGGGCTGGACCAAGCTGTTCGGCCAGTCGCTCGCCGGCAATGAAATGGAGATCAAGCAGAACGTCGGCTACATGTCGCAGTCGTTCTCGCTCTACACCGAGCTGACGGTGCGGCAGAACCTCGACCTGCACGCGCATCTCTTCTTCATCCCGGCCGACGAGATCGCGGCGCGCATCGACGAGATGCTCGACACCTATGATCTCAGGGATGTCGCCGACTCGTTTCCCGACAGCCTGCCGCTCGGCATGCGGCAGCGCCTGCAGCTCGCCGTCGCGGTGATCCACCGGCCGTCGATCCTGATCCTCGACGAGCCGACCTCCGGCGTCGATCCGGTGGCGCGCGACTCGTTCTGGCGCACGCTGATCACGCTGGCGCGCGATCATGGTGTCACGATCTTCATCTCGACCCACTTCATGAACGAAGCGGCGCGCTGCGACCGCATCTCGCTCATGCATGCCGGCAAGGTCTTCGCGGTCGGCGCGCCGCAGGAACTGGCCGAGCAGCGCGGCAAGGCGACGCTCGAGGAGGCGTTCGTCTCCTATCTGAAGGAGGCCTCCGGCATTCCCGAGGAGGCGCCGGTGGCGACCGCCGAGGAAACGGCGGCGCTGGAGGCGGCGACGAACGCGGCGCCCGCGGCGGCGGAGCGCCCCCGTCGTTTCGACCCCGGCCGTCTCTGGGCCTATGCGCGGCGCGAGACGATGGAGCTGCTGCGCGACAAGATCAGGCTCTATTTCGCGTTGCTCGGGCCGGTCCTGCTGATGATCACCTTCGGCTACGGCATCTCGTTCGACGTCGAGAACCTGACCTTCGCCGTCTATGACCAGGACAGGACGCCGGAGAGCCGGGAGCTGATGGAGAACTTCTCGGCCTCGCGCTATTTCAGCGAGCAGCCGGAAATCAGTTCCGAAACCGAGCTGCAGAACCGGCTGAAGAGCGGCGAGGTCAACATCGCGATCGAGATCCCGTCCGGCTTCGGGCGCGACGTGATGGCGTCGCGCCAGCCCGAAGTGGCGGTGACGGTCGATGGCAGCATGCCCTTCCGGGCCGAGACCGCGCGTGGCTATGTGACCGGCCTTGCTGCCGGCTATGCCTCGGAACTGGCCGAGCAGAGGGGGCAATCGGTGCCCAGCGTCTCGATCGAAACCCGCTTCCGCTACAATCAGGCCTTCAAGAGCGTCAATGCCATGGTGCCCAGCGTCATCATGCTGATGCTGGTGCTGATCCCGGCGATCATGGCGGCGATCGGCATCGTGCGGGAAAAGGAGACCGGCTCGATCGCCAATTTCTACTCGACGCCGATCAGCAAGGCGGAGTTCCTGCTCGGCAAGCAGCTGCCCTATGTGGGCGTCGCGCTGCTGAGTTCGGTGATCTTGTTCCTGCTGGCGCTGTACCTGTTCCAGCTGCCGCTGAAGGGCTCGTTCGGCCTGTTCGCGGTCGGAACCTTCCTCTACATCATCTCCACCACCGGCTTCGGCCAGCTCGTGTCGACCTTCACGCGCTCCCAGGTGGCGGCGGTCGTCGCCACGGCGATCATCTCGATCATTCCGGCCGTCAACTTCTCCGGCCTGATCATTCCGGTGTCGTCGCTGACCGGCGCGGGCCGCGCCTTCGGCCTGTCGTTCCCGCCGGCCTGGTATCAGCCGATCAGCGTCGGGGCCTTCACCAAGGGGCTCGGCTGGGCGGATCTGTGGCCCAACGTGCTTGCGCTGGGCGGCTTCTGTGTCCTGTTCTTCGTGGTCTCGCTGCTGCTGCTGCGCAAACAGGACGCCTGATGATGAACAAGCTCCTTCGCTGGTCCGCCGGCCTCTTCCAGCTCTTCATCAAGGAACTCCGCAGCATCAAGGCGGATCCGATCATGCTGGTGCTGGTGCTCTATGCCTTCACGCTGGCGGTCTACTCGGTCTCGACCAGCGCCTCGACGGAACTCAAGAACCTGGCCGTCGCGGTCGTCGACGAGGACGATTCGCAATTGTCCCGGCGCATCATCGAGGCCATACAGCCGCCGATCTTCCAGGAGGCGGTGAAGCTTTCGCCGCGCGACGTGGATGTCGCCCTGAACGAGGGGCGCTACGTCTTCGTCCTCGACATCCCGCCCGATTTCGAGCGCGACGTGCTGGCCGACCGGCCGGCCGAGCTGCAGGTCGAGATCGACGCTACCGCCATGGTCTTTGCCGGCAATGGCGTGGTGGTGCTGCAGAACGTGATCGCCAACGAGATCTCGGAATTCCGCTATGGCGGCGGCCTCGAGACGACGGCGCCGGTCAAGCTGGTGATGCGCAACGCCTTCAACCCGAACCTGAACTCGGTCTGGTTCGGCGCCCTGATGCAGGTGATGAACAACGTCACCATGCTGACGCTGATCCTGTCCGGCGCCGCGCTGATCCGCGAGCGCGAGCGCGGCACGGTCGAGCATCTCCTCGTCATGCCGGTCGGCGCCAGCCAGATCGTGCTCGCCAAGATCCTGGCCAACGGCCTCATCATCGTGGCCGCCGCGACCTTGTCGCTGCTCTTCGTCGTGCAGATGCTGCTCGGCGTGCCGATCCAGGGCTCGGTGGCGCTGTTCCTGCTCGGGACGACGATCTACACGCTGTCGATCGCCTCGATGGGAATCCTGGTCGCGACCTTCTCCACCTCGATGGCGCAGTTCGGCCTGCTGGCGATCCCCGTGCTGATCGTCCTGAACCTGCTTTCGGGCAGCGCGACGCCGCTGGAGAGCATGCCGGTCTGGCTGCGCTACGCGATGCAGTCGCTGACGACGACGCCGCATTTCGTGTCGTTCACGCAGGCGGTGCTGTTCCGTGGCGGCGGCTTCCCGCTCGTCTGGCAGTATCTGCTGATCTTCCTGGCCTTCGGCGGCGCCTATTTCTTCGTGTCGCTGGCCCGCTTCCGCAGCGCCGTGCTGAAGGGGTAGGGCGGGCTTCGGTGCTTGGCCCGAATCTGGATGGCGTCGGCCCAAGCATGAATTTCTCACGGACTGCATTCCCGGAACCATCATCCTGAGGTGCCCGGCGCGAAGCCGGGCCTCGAAGGAGGGTCCAGGGAATGCTTCCGGCTCCGTCGGCAGTCGGTGGTGCTCCGCTGGAGCCTCCTTCGAGGCTTCGCCTGCGCGAAGCACCTCAGGATGATGGCGGAGCTGATCGAAAGGCTCGAAGCGGAAGACGGTGCTTCCTATGCCAGATCAGGGCAGCGCGGCGACGGCCGTGATCTCGATCGTGTAGGCCGGGTCGGCGAGCGGAATCTGGCCGGTCGCGCGCGCCGGCGGATTGGCCGGGTCGACCCAGGCGTCCCAGACGCTGTTCATGGCGTCGAAGTCCCCGATGTCGGCGAGCCAGATCGTCACCGAGAGCAGGCGCGACTTGTCCGTGCCGGAGAGCGCGAGCACGCGGTCGATCTCGGCCAGCGCGCCACGCGTCTGGGTGATGATGTCGGTGCCGGCCGGGCCGACCTGGCCGGCGACATGCACGACGCCGTCATGGGTGGCGGTCTCGCACCAGCGCAGGTCCGGCTCCAGTCTCTTGATCTCCACGGCAGTCTCCTTCTTGCTGATGACGCGGCGGCGGCTCGCTCGCCTCCGATAACCGCCCTGTTAGTCGATGCCGCGCGGACGCGCTACCATCGATGATCCCGTCGCGGGAAACGCAGCGTCGAGCTGCCGAAACCAGTTGACAGGGATCCTGCTTGCTATCTGATATGAACGAGATGTCTCAAATACAAAACGCCCGGACGCGGTGCGCCCTGGGGCAGGGGCATCGCGGGGAGCGGCCATGCGGCCAAGGGAGAGGCGGGGGCGTGCGCGTGCCCCGTTCATAGGGAGAGACAGCACGATGACACTGGCACACAGGATGAAGACAGCTCTGGCGGCCGCTGCAGGCGCCGCTGCCCTGATGAGCGGCGCGACCCTGGCCAACGCGGCCGAGCCGCCGGCGGCCTTCAAGACGCTGCCGCCGGAAGTCCAGGCGCTCTATCTCGGCGTCGAGGAGACGATCCAGCCGTCGGCCTATGACAATTTCGCAGCCGTGGCGAAGCCGTGGAAGTGGTGCCACTCGGAATCCTACCAGGGCAACCCGTGGCGCGTTTCGGTGACGCATGAGCTCGAGCGCCTCGTCGGTCTCTACAAGGAGAAGGGCTGGATCTCGGATTTCGAGATGTCGGATTCGAACGGCGACACCAGCCAGCAGATCGCCCAGATCCGTGCCTTCATCGACAAGAAGTGCAGCATCATCACCTCCTTCGCCGGCTCGTCGACGGCGCTCAACGAGGTGATCGAGGCGGCGTTCAAGGCCGGCATTCCCTTCGTCACCGGCTCCGGCGCCGTCACCAGTCCCTATGCCATCAACGTCGACTCGAATTTCGTGAAGTTCGGCTATGACGTCGCCAAGGGCGTCATCGACGGCATCGGCGGCAAGGGCAACGTGCTGCGCATCGAGGGCATCGCCGGCAGCCCGCTGGTGGCCCAGCAGCGCGCCGGCGCCGACAAGGCCTTCGCCGAGGCGCCGGAGGTCAAGGTCATCCGCGACGTCAACGGCAACTGGTCGCCCAATGTCACCAAGACGGTGACGCTGCAGGTGCTCGCCACCACGCCGCAGCCGATTGCCGGCGTCTGGACCTCGGGTTCGGAGTCGCGCATCGTCGCCGAGGCGTTCCAGCAGGCCGGTCGGCCGATCCCGGTCGTCTCCGGCTCGATCTCGGGCGACGCGCTCGGCTTCTGGAAGGAGAATCCCGAGACGTTCCGCTTCACCGGCGGCGCGCTGATGCCGTCCTGGACGGCGCAGACGCTGTTCCGCGTCGGCGTGCGCGTGCTCGAGGGCCAGCAGCCCAAGCTCAACATCCTGATGATCCCGGTTCCGGCGGTGAACCCGGACGAGCTCGGCAAGTGGCACCGCGAGTGCATGACCAAGGATGCCGTCTCGATCTTCCCGGTCGCGCCGCAGGATCCGATGCCGGAAGAACTGATGGACGCCTATTTCGCCAAGCCGGCGCATACGGAATTGTTCGACTACGCGAAGACGCCGGATCCCTGCGCCAAGTAGGCGCGGGATTCCGCCAATCGATCCCGGCGGCCCTGACCGGCCGCCGGGAGCTCTTCTGCCACTCGGGGAATATGCATGCTCGAGATCCGGGATCTCTCGAAGCGCTACGGCGAGACGGTGGCGCTCGACGGCGCCAACGTCACCTTCGCATCCGGCACGATCCATACCATTCTGGGCGAGAACGGCTCGGGCAAGAGCACGCTGGTCAAGCTGCTCTCCGGCATCGTCCTTCCCGATCGCGGCTCGATCGCCTTCGAGGGCCGGCCGATCGTCGGCCGCGACCCCGCCGATTTCCGCGCCGCCGGCTTCGCCACCGTGTTCCAGGAAGTGCTGATCGCGCCGGACCGCAGCGTCACCGACAACATCCTGCTCGGCTATGACGGCCTGTTCCGCCGCCGCGTGCCGCGCGGCGAGCGGCGGGCGCTGGCGGAAAGCGTTCTCGCCGAATTCGCGGTCACCCGCGTGCCGCTCGACGAGCCGGCCGGCGAGGTGCCGCTGGCGGCGCAGCAATTGATCGTGCTTGCCCGCGCGCTGACCCGAAAGCCCCGCGTACTCATCCTCGACGAGGTGACGGCGGCGCTCGATTTCGCCGACCGCGAGGCGGTGTTCGCGCTGATGCGCCGGCTGGCGCGGGAGGGGTGCCTGATCCTCTTCATCACCCATCGCATGGACGAGGTGACGGGCCTGTCCGACCGCGTCACCGTGCTGCGGAGCGGCCAGGTCGTGAAGACGCTCGAGAAGGACCGGTTAGTGCCCGACGAGCTGCTCGCCCTGATGGCGCCGGATACGGCGCGGGAGCTGCATCATGGCTGACGCCGCCATCGTCCTCCAGGTTTCCGGCCTGTCGCTGAAGCCGGGTGCCGCGCCCTTCGATCTCTCGATCCGGCGCGGCGAGATCGTCGGCCTCGCCGGCCTCGACGGGCATGGCCAGGACGCCTTCATCGAGACGTTGGCCGGTCTTCGCCCGCCCGTGACGGGCGAGGTCCGCGCGCCGCTGTCGAGCCGCGCGATCACCAGCTTCCGCCGCGCGGTTTCGAGCGGCATCGCCTATCTGCCGCGCGACCGCCGCGCCACCGGCATCTTCCCGTCGATGTCGATCCTCGACAATTTCGCCATCGCCACCGTCGGCCGCGACCGCAAACTCGGCCTGATCAGCCGGGCCGAGCGGCGCCGGCGCTACGACTATTATCGCGAGCGCCTCGCCATCGTCGCGCCGGACCCGAGCCATCCGATCACCACGCTCTCCGGCGGCAACCAGCAGAAGGTGCTGCTCGCCCGCGCGCTGGCGCACAAGCCGGACGTGCTGCTCCTGAACGACCCGACGCGCGGCGTCGACATCGCGACGCGGCGCGTCCTCTATGCCGTGTTCCGCGAACTGGCGCAGGAGGGGATGGCGCTGGTGGTGCTGTCGACCGAGATCGAGGAGGCGCTGGTGCTCTGCGACCGCATTCTCGTCTTCCGCGAGCAGGAGCTCGCCGCACCGCTCGAGGGCGACGCGCGCTCCTCCGAGCGCATCATCGCAACCATGTTCGGACGGGCCGCATGACCGCCGCCGTGACCACTTCCCGCGCCGAGGGCGGGCGCCTGCCGGCGTTGAAGGCGCTCTGGCGCCAGACCGGCTTCGCGCCGCTGCTCTTCGTCATCCTGCTGGTGATCAACATCGCCATCAACCCGGCCCGCTTCGCGCCGGGCGCCTGGGGCACGCTGATCGGGCTCGCCGCGCCGCTGATCGGGGCGGCCATCGCCTCGGCGCCGGCGATCCTCGGCGGCCGCGGCGGCATCGACATCTCGGTCGGCCCGATCATGGGCTTCGTCAACGCCATCGTCGTGCTCGTGCTGGTGCAGAAGCTCGGCCTGACCTCGCCCTTCGTCGTCGTCGGATCGGCGATCCTGATCGGCGCGGCGGTCGGCGCGCTGAACGGCTTCCTCGCCACCATCCTGCGCATCCAGCCGATCGTCGCGACGCTCGGCACCTATCTGCTCCTCGTCGGCACCACGCTGACCATCCTGCCGGCGCCGACCGGCACGGTGCCGACATGGCTGAAGGCGCTCGGCGGGCCGCTGTCGATCCTGCCGCTCGGCGCCGTCTTCCTCGCCTGGTTCTTCATTCGCCGGCTGCCCTATTACGACCACCTGATGGCGGTCGGCAGCGACGACCGCGCCGCCTACACGGCCGGCATTCCGGTCACGCTGGTCCGCTTCCTGTCCTATGTCATCACCGGCGTGTTCGCCGGAATCGCCGGGCTGATGATGACGGCGCTGATCGGCTCCGCCGATCCGGCGATCGGCCCGACCTACACGCTGATCGCGATCTCGGCCGTCGCGCTCGGCGGCGTCAGCCTCGCCGGCGGCCGTGGCGGCCTCGTCGGCGCGGCGATCGGCGCGATCGACATCTTCCTGCTGCAGAGCGCGCTGACCTTCTTCAACTTTTCGACCTTCGTGCTGCAGATCGCCTATGGCGCGATCCTCGTCATCGCCATCGTGCTGACGGCGCTGCAGGACCGCTGGCTCGGCCGCGCCAGGGAGGGCCGCTGATGCTCCGCCTCGGCTCCGACCAATCGCGCGTGCTCGGCGCGCTCCTCGTCGCCGTCCTGCTGCATCTCGCCGGCACGGCGCTGATCGAGGGCTATTCGAGCGCCTTCTCGATGCGGGCCATGCTGGTGCTCGCCTCGCTGCTCGCCATCGCCTCGATCGGCCAGACGCTGGTGGTGATCATCGGCGGCATCGATCTCTCGATCCCCTTCGTCATCGGCTTCGCCAATGTCGTGACCGCCCAGCTCTATGGCGGCGGCATGGATTTCTGGCTGGTCTGCCTTATCGTCCTGGCGCTCGCCGCCGCGATCGGCGGGCTGAACGGGCTGATCTCATCCGGCCTCGGCCTGCATCCGCTCATCGTCACGCTCGGCATCGGCACCATCGTGCAGGGCTCGGTGCTTTTGTGGACCGGTGGCTTCCCGTCCGGCTCGGCCCCCGCCTCGGTGACGGAGTTCGTGTCGATCGGCGGCTCGGTCGGCCCCGTGCCGGTGCCGTGGCTGGTGCCGTGCTTCGCGGCGCTCGCGGCAATCGTCACGATCGCGCTCGCGCGCACCCCCTATGGCAGGCGGCTCTTCGCGCTCGGCAGCAATCCGCGCGCCGCGCCGCTCGCGCTGATCAACCCGGTCGCGATGTGGACGGCCACCTTCGCCATCTCGGCCGTCTTCGCCGCCGTCACCGGCATCCTGCTGCTCGGCTTTACCGGCTCGGCCTATGGCGAGGTCGGCCAGCCCTATCTGTTCCAGACCATCGCCGCCGTCGTCATCGGCGGCACGGCGCTGGTCGGCGGCCGTGGTTCCTATCTCGGCACGGTGGCCGGCGCGCTGGTGCTGACGGAGATCAACACGCTCCTGATCGGCCTCGGCCTGCAGCCCTCGCTGGTCCAGGCCGTGCTCGGAATCGTCATCGTCGTGCTCGTGTCCTTCTACGGCCGTGACGCCCATGTGCGGACGACCATCTGATCGCCGCCGCACCCCCTCGATACCCCTTCGGAATTGGAAGAAAAAATGTCCGGCGAACTCTATAGCGGGCCGATCATCGACGCCCATCACCACTTCTGGGATCTCGGGCTCGGCAAGCATGGCTGGCTCGCCGGCGGCAGCCCGGGCGACGAACTGGCGCCGATCCGCCGCAATGTGCTGCCGGCCGATTACGAGGCGCTGGCCAGGCCGGAAAACATCGTCGCCAGCGTCCACATCGAGGCGAACTGGGACCCGGAAGATCCGGCCGGAGAGAGCGCCTGGCTCGACAGCCTGCCGCGCGGCGAGGGCATTGCCGCGCGCTATGTCGCCTATGCCGCGTTGGCCGAGGCGGACGCGGCTTCGGTGCTCGCCCGGCACGCGGAGAATCCCCGCGTCGTCGGCATCCGCGAGATCCTGAGCTGGCATCCGGACCCTGCCAAGCGCCGCATGCCGGACAATGACCGCATGGACGATCCGCGCTGGCGGAACAACCTTGCCCGCTTCCGCGATCTCGGCTTCAGCTTCGATCTCCTGATCTCGCCGCACCAGCACGAGACGGCGCGCCGCCTCGCCGACGCGTTTCCGGATATCCGCTTCCTCGTCAATCACTGCGGCAGCCCGATGGATCGCGACGCCGAGGGCATGCGGCGCTGGCGCGAGGGGCTGAAGCTCATGGCCGGTGCCGGGAATGTGGCGATCAAGATCTCCGATCCCGTTGCCTATGATCCCGACTGGACGCCGGCGAGCCTGACCGAGGTCATCCACGGCTGCATCGATGCCTTCGGCCCGGAGCGTTCGATCTTCGCCAGCGACCATCCGGTCGCCGGCCTGCATATCGGGCTCTCGGAGTGGATCGCCGTGTTCAAGCAGGCGGTGCGCGGCTTTACCCCCGACGAACAGGCGAAGCTGTTCGCCGGCAATGCGCGGGATTGGTACTGGCTGGCGTAAAGTGGATACAGCCCCTTCACCTCTCCCTGAGGGAGAGGTCGGAGCGAAGCTCCGGCTGAGGGTTTAGGGAACCCTCAGGATATGGCATCGATCTGTCGGCGCCCGGCTTGTGAGGCCGTAAACCCTCACCCGCCGGCCTTCGGCCGTCGACCTCTCCCTCAGGGAGAGGTGAACGGGCGTTCGAACCCGAGGCCGACTCCTCCTCGAGCTACCGGCTCGCCTCGGTCTGCACGTCGTCGAGCCTGACGAACACCGTGCCCTTGTCGATCAGGCGCTGGATGCCATCGACGACGCCCTGGCCGGCCGGATGTCCCGGCTGGTTGATGTGGGCGATGATGACGTCGCCGGAGCGGGCGGCGGCGATGCGCTTCGCCACCGTCGTCGCCGGCAGCGAGGCGCCCATGTCGGCATTCAGCGAGAAGCCTGCGATCGAATAGCCGGCGGCGCGGATCGATTCCAGCGCGTCGGGGCTGTAGACGGCCGTGGCGCCGCGGAACCAGCGCGGCGCCTTGCCGGTCGCCTGCTCGACCGCCGAGGCACCGCCCTCGACTTCGTTGCGAACCGCCTCCAGCGTGCCCGCCGTCTTCAGGCCGTAGAGGCGGGCGGTGTCGGTGATCGCCGGCACGTGCTGGTCGCCATGGTTCTCGATCTCGAACAGGTCGGGATGGGCCGACAGGATCGCCATGGTGGCCTGGTTCCGCTTCAGCCAGCGATGCGTGACGAACAGGGTCGCCGGGATCCGGTTCTTTACCAGCGTGTCCAGGATACGGCGGTCGATCGTGCCGGAGCAGGCGTCGAAGGTCAGCGCGACCACGCGCGGGCCAGGCGGCGGCGCGGCGATGCGCAGTTTCAGCTCGATATCGTGCGATTTCGCCATGGCCGGGGCGGAAGAGGCCAGCGCCGCGCCCGTTGCGAGGAGGGCGGCAAGCGCCAGATGGAGGCGGGACATTGGATACTCCGGGGGGCGCGGTTGGCGGGGAGATGCGCCGTGGGTCGCGAGCTATAGGCCGGGTGGGGCCGTTGCACCATGCCGCGCCTTGTCGCGTCGCGCGCGGCGGCTCTCCAAATGGCCTGTGCACTATGCGAATGCCTGACTTGACGTTAAGGTTAGCGGGCCGGGCCTGTGGAGGGGCTCACAGTCGTCCGGACCGAGGCGGAGGCGCCTCATGACCCGCAAGACGGCACGCACACGTTGCAGGACGTGGCAGGGGCAATGCGCATTCCGGAATCGATCGCGACGGGTGGCGCCAGCGGCGCCGCGCCGGCGGAGGGCCGCGCCATGAGCGAGCACGCGCCACTGATCCTGCTGGTCGAAGACGAAGCCATGCTGCGCATGGCCGCGACGGATCTGCTCGAGGAAATGGGGTTTCGCGTCGAGACGGCCGGCTCGGCCCGCGAGGCGACGGCGCGCGTCGACCATGCGGGCGCCGCCTATGACGCGGTGATCATCGATCTCGGCCTTCCGGATCGCTCGGGCGCCGATCTGGCGCGCGAGATCCGCGGCAATCGCGCCGATGTGCCGATCGTCATCGCAAGCGGCTATGACGAAACGGACCTCGAGGACGTGCTGGCGGACGACACGCGCATCGGGTTTCTCGGCAAGCCCTATGGCGCCCGCAGCATGACGCGGGTGTTCGTGGCGCTCGGCATCGCCATCGACCACCCCCTGGCCGACTGAGCCCGGTGCCGCGCGATGCAACCAAGGCGCGGCTCGCGCGTCGTGCCTGACAAGGGGCGCGGCTTTGCGGCAGCGTCTCCGAGGGCAGCTTGAACAGGCGGATGGCGCGATCTTGGATACCGAGCTCTATCTCGACACGTCGCTGAGGTTGGGGGCGGCCGCGCTCTGCGGCCTTCTCATCGGCATCAACCGGGACGCGCACGAGAAGCCGGCCGGCATGCGCACCCTGGCCCTGGTGGCGCTCGGCGCCGCGCTGGTGACGCTGAGCGCGCTGCGGATCCCGGAATTCACGGGCGAGCCCGACGCGCTGAGCCGCGTCCTGCAGGGCGTCATCCAGGGCGTGCTCGCCGGCATCGGCTTCATCGGCGCCGGCGCCATCATGCGCCTCGGCCGGCGTGGCGAGAACGTTCAGGGCGTGACGACGGCGGCGACGGTCTGGGTCTCCGCGGCGCTCGGCATCGCCTGCGGCATGGGGCAGTGGCCGATCGTGCTCGTCGGGATGGTGCTGGTGTTCCTCATCCTGATCGTCGCCAAGCACTTCGAGAACTGGCTGTTGCGGCAATTGCTGGAGCATGGCGAGAAGGGCCACCCCGACCGCAGCGTCCAGATGGCCGAGGAGGGGGGCGACCCTCCGCCGGAATCTAAGTCAGCACGCTCGCGCCGAGGTTGATGGCAAGCGCCAGCAGCGTCGTGTTGAACACGAAGGACGCGATCGAGTGGAACATCATGACCATCCGGAAATCGGTGGTCCGGACGTTCACGTCCGAGGTTTGGAACGTCGCGCCGAGGCAGAACGAGAAATAGAAGAAATCCCAGATCGACGGCTCCGGCGTGTCCGGGAAGATCAGCCCGCCGACATCGTCTTCCTTGCCGTCGGCATTGCTGTCGACGCCGGCCGGCGCGTAGTAGAGCCGGGCATAGTGCAGCGCGAACAGCGTGTTGAAGACCACCCAGCCGAGCGGGATGCTGATGATCGCCGTGGCGAGGTGGGCGGCGGTGGTGTTGGAGCCGTTCAGGATCGCGAAGATCGAATAGAACGAGAAACCGATGGCGCCGAGGGTCAGCGCGACGATCAGCAGGATGCCTTCATCCTGGATGCGGGCGCGCCGCCGAAGCTTGTCGATGTCCGACTGCCTGGCCATGCGCATCAGGAAGAACAGGTAGACGACGAAGAAGATGTCGCCGGCGGCGATCACCGCGAACTGCGGTTCGACGAGGCGGATGACGAAATACGCGGCGATCGCCACGAGGATCGACTGATAGAAATGGGTGTGCTGGTGCCAGTGGCGCTGGATGAAGGAAATCGGCGCGCTCCGCCTGCTGGTCTATTCGACGAATACCGTGACGCGATCCGACCGGCCGGCCGAATCAACCACCGATAGCGTAACAAATCCGGGTCCGTCCGGCGCCCAGCTTTCGCTGCGGGCGAAGGGCGTGCGGGCGATCGGCACGCCGTTGGCGAACCAGGTGAAGGGCGGCTGGCCGTTGCGGATCTTGATCATCAGCGGCATCGGATCGCCGGCGCGGATGCCGAGATCGACCTGCACGCCGTCGGGCGGAAAGGCGATCTCCGGCGTATCGGGCGCCTTGCTGGTGAGGACGTCGTTGCCGCGAAAGCGCTTCAGCGGCGCAGGCAGGTCGCCATTGGCGGCGATCAGCGCGCCGCGCGGGGCGGAGGGGAGCGGGGCGCGCTCGCCGCCCATCTTGTCGAACGCCTCGAACAGCAGCGGCGCGGCCGTGCCGATGCCGGAAAGACCAGATACGGGCGCGCCATCGGCCCGGCCGGCCCAGACGCCGATCACCGTGCGGCCGTCGAAGCCGATCGACCAGGCGTCGCGATAGCCGTAG